>NZ_JAUBUJ010000057.1:32846-52386 GCF_036705405.1 Microcoleus sp. B13-B6 | reverse complement strand
AAAATTGGGACGTATTCTCCGCTTATAAAGCCAGTTTAGGCTTTGTTTGGGCTTAAAATTTGTTTAAGTCCCGTTATGTGGAAACGTTTGACGTATCCGCTCCCAATGCTCAAAACGCAGCGACAGCTATTGTCGATACTCTTATCGACTTTGTAAGACGCAATCAAACAAACCCAAGAGTTGAATTTGAGAAGATTATGATTAGAAGTTCCAAAGGAGAGCGATTAGTATATAAGAGTCTTAGCGAACTTGAAAATAATCGCAGTACAATTTCGGAGGCATTACAAGGATTAAATGGGACAGATCGGGATTTTATCAATACCTTCTGGCGGGCGAAGGTCGATGGAAACCGTTTTATCGGCATTACTAAGGTTTTAGGCATCTCCGCTAAACAGGCAACTACTGGAGAGATTCTTTTCTCTACTCAGCCTTTCTCTGAGGATGCAGAATTTTACCTAATCGAAGAAGATACAAGCACCACAAATCTTCCTTTGGAAACTCGACCGGGTGGAGCGGAGTTTCAGACTGCCTTTATCCTTAAGCAGCCCGAAACATTTCCCAAGGAAAAACTGGGTTGGTATGCCAGTACAATGCGTAAAGAGGTATTCGAGCTGGTATTCAATAACAAAAAAGACCCGGAATCAGGCTATAACCCAGATGGGAAATATCTCAAAGCGGCCAAACGTGCATTTAACTATTTCATGGCTCTTGGTAACATAGAAGCAATGGAAGCTATAACACCTGTTTTCAGCACACTGCAAGCACAGGTTAACCAGCAAGTTACCGTTATGGAAGCGATTCGAGCCGCCTTGAATCCTGAAGAAGTATCTACTAGAATCCTTAAAACTTATGATGCTGAAGCAATGCTCAATAACGTTGCCAACATTATCGATGGTCTTCTACCGGGAGTTGGAGGCGAGGTGAATAAAACACCCGCTCAGATAGCTGCGGAATTAAGAGAATTTGCCGCACAGCTTGAAGAAACTTCTGACGGATTCTTGAAACAAAATAAAGATCAAGGTAATAGCCTGGCTATATTATTGAATTCAGCTAAATCAACGATTAATCGCGGTGTGAGAGAGATGGTTCAACCAATATTGGATACCTACCTAATCAACTACCATCAAAACCTCCCATAAAACGTTTCAACTCCTACCCAATTGTGTTGCTATGACTGAATTTTTCTTCCCACCAAAAGACGTAAAAGCAGTCAACCCAGCAGAAGCCAGAAGGCTGTTTGAGCAAGCCAATCATTTCTGGTTTGAGGAAGGATGCTATCACCTTGTCCTACCGCTTTATCTAGAAGCCCTCAAGTACGACCCCACTGACCCAGTAATGCTCTATCAACTGGCTGTGGTTCTGCGGGCGTTTGAGCGCTTCGATGAGGCAGCACTTGCACTCGAAATGGCATCTCTTCACCAAATCCTTCTCAGCAAAATAGGCAGAAAACTTTTAGATAGAAGGAAAAAATGGCTGCTGAAACATCTTTATAATGCACGGCCCTTGCCCATACCAGCAATAGAAATCGACATAAAACAATTTGTCTTAAAGACTTTTAATTATAATGAGTGGCTTGAAATTGCTATTGCTGCTAGCGAGCGGAGAATGTTTCTTTTGGCAGCAATTACCTATGACAGAAGTCTGCCTTTTTCTGAATTCCAAAAAACTTGGGAAGCCGAACAAGCCAGACTTAATAATCAGAGCGATATCGCAATATTAAATAATCTGCGACCATCCGCCAGACAGCTATTTGAGAAAGCCAATCATTTCTGGTTTAAGGAAGGACGCTATCACCTTGTTCTACCAATTTATCAAGAAGCCCTCAAGTACGACCCGACTGACCCAGTAATGCTCTATCAACTTGCGGTTGTGCTGCGAGCCTTTGAACGGTTCGATGAAGCTGTGCAAGCACTCGATCTGGCATCCCTTTATCAAGACCGTCTGAGTGAGAGGGGCAGAAAGCTTTTTGCTACAATGAAAGAGTGGCTACTGCAACGTCCCTCTTATAGGCCGCCTCTGCCCATTCCCGCGTGGGAAATCGACCTCAAGCAACTTTATTCGATGAATTTTAATAGGAATAATTGGTCTGTAATTAGTGCTGCTGCTGAAGATCGTAGAATGTTTCTTTTGGCTTACGAAACTTATCTTAATGGTAAGGGTTGGTATGACTCTGAAATACTTAAGGAGGAAGAAGAGCTGCGACGCGAGAATGAGAGCGATCGATCGAACTTAAATTATATGCGACGAGATTAAGGTAACTTCTCTGTGCAATATTTCAAACTTACTTAAGACCTTACCATCAAGACATTAGTCCGAGACCATAATTCACATTGTTGCCAAAGTCAAAGAGGAAGTTGAGAACTATGAATCACATAGAAGCAAAGCGGTTATTTGATGAAGCGAATCGTCTGTGGTTTGGGGATATAAAGTTCAACAAAGTGCTACCTCTGTATCGAAAGGCCCTGAAGTACGATCCAACCAATCCTGTCATTCTCTATCAGCTAGCTAACGTGCTGTGGGCTTTTGAACAATTTGACGCAGTGCCAGCGTTAGTTGCCAAAATAGAAAAACACTTAGACCGTTTCAGCGATTTCGGGAAAGAAATGTTTGCTAAAGAAAAATCCCGGTTGCTCGCTCCATCACCTTTCAAAACTCCGATGCCCATACCAGCTTGCTCCATTGACTTAGAAGAACTTGATTCAAAGCGTTGGCCTTGGGAGAAATGGATGGACATTAGATCGCCAGCAGAACAGCGCAGAATGTTTAACTTAGCAGCCCGGGATCGAGATAGAGGTTATCTTTTCGATGGTGACTCAGCAAGAGAGATATGCAAATTAGACGATAAAAACAGCGATTGTTTTGATGATTGACTACTAATGTTCCCCGATGCAAAAGAGTAAAAAATTCTTTGAAAAAGCTGAGCTTTTTTAGAGAAATTTGAAGAATCTCAGCTTTTTCAGAACGAGTGGAAAAACATGAATATCATAGAAGCAAAGCGGTTATTTGATGAAGCGAATCGTCTCTGGTTTTCGCAAGGAAAGTTGAACAAAGTATTGCCACTGTATAGAGAGGCCCTGAAGTACGATCCGTCTAATTCTGTCATTATCTATCAGCTAGCTAACGTGCTGTGGGCTTTTGAAGAATTTGACGAAGTGCGAGCGTTAGTTGCCAAAATAGAAAGAAACTTAGACCGTCTCAGCGATTTCGGGAAAGAAGTGTTTGCTAAAGCAAAACCCAGGCTGCTTTCTCCATCACCTTTCAAAACTCCGATGCCAATACCAGCTTGCTCCATTGACTTAAAAGAACTTAATTCAATGGGTTTATCTCACAAACAATGGATGTGTATTTCATCAGCAGCAAAACAGCGCAGAATGTTTAACTTAGCCGCCCTGGGTGAAGAGCGAAGTTTTCCGTTTATCACTCGTCAATCACAAATAGAAAAACGCAAACTCAAGCAAGAAAACGACAATTGTTTTGGGTATTTAGAACTAATGTTCCCAGACGCAAAGCGATTATTTGATGAAGCGAATCGCCTCTGGTTTGGGTATGGAAAGTTCAACAAAGTATTGCCACTGTATAGAGAGGCCCTGAAGTACGATCCGTCCAATCCTGTCATTCTCTATCAGTTAGCTAATGTGCTGTGGACTTTTGAACAATTTGGCGAAGTGCGAGCCTTAGTTGCCAAAATAGAAAAACATTTAGACCGTTTCAGCGATTTCGGGAAAGAAATGTTTGCTCAAGAAAAATCCCGACTGCTCGACCCATCACCTTTCAAAACTCCTATGCCAATACCAGCTCGCTCCATTGACTTAGAACAACTTGATTCAAGGGGTTGGTCTTGGGAGAAATGGATGGACATTGGATGGCCAGCAGAAGAACGCAGAATGTTTAACTTAGCAGCTATGGCTGAAGAGCGAAGTTGTATTTTTGATGGTGACTCAGCAAGAGAGATATGCGAACTCTACCAAAAAAACAGCGATTGTTGTGATGATTTACTACTAATGTTACCCGAAGCAAAAGAGTAAAAAATCCTGAAAAAACTGAGCTTGTTTCAACTGTATCCCAAGAAAAAATGAAAGGAGCAAATGACTAAAACTAAGGTTTTGCCCCAACCCCGTCACAGAGACGCCGATCGCGATCGCTCACATTAGGATTAGTTCTCAAATAATCTCCCACCCAGTCACAGCCCCTCACCAGCAAATCGTCAAGATCCAAATTCCACAAAATCACCCGATTATCCCGGCCTGCAGAAGCCAGAACCTTCCCATCCGGGCTAAAACTCACACTCATCACACTATCCTTGTGACCCGTCAAAGTTTTCAGCAAAGTCCCGCTGCGACTCCACAGCTTCACCTTATGATCGTAACTGCCCGAAGCAACCAACAAACCATCCGGGCTAAAACCCACGCTAGTCACGCTGTCGCTAGAACCCTTCAGCAGCGTCGCCACCAAAGTCCCATCTACCTTCCACAATTTCACCGAATTGTCGTAACCAGCCGAAGCCAGCATTTTGCCATCAGGGCTAAAAGCAACCCCCAACACAAAACTGTTGTGAGCTGCTTCAAAAGTTCTTAGCAAACGACCGTCCCGATTCCAGAGTTTGAGAGTACCATCATCGCTTGCAGAAGCCAGCATCGAGCCGTCGGGACTGAAAGTCACCCCAGTCACCCAGCCTGTGTGTCCCGTCAAAGTCTTAATCAGCCTGCCGTTTCTAGTCCAGAGTTTCACAGTCTTATCCTTGCTAGCCGTTGCCAGAATCTCGCTGTCGGGGCTAAAACTCACGCTCATCACGCTGTCAGCGTGGCCGTCGAGAGTGAACAGCACAGAAGGCGAACACGGGAATAGCGGAGCCGAAGGACAAGGGAGAATATTATTCATGCCATCTTCTGTCAAACTCCACACCTTCACCGTTTTGTCGTAACTCCCAGAAGCAAGTAGCTGGCCGTCGGGGCTGAAACTGACGCTGGCGACTCTCTGAGTGTGTCCTTCCAAGGTTTCGAGCAAAACTCCCGTGCGACTCCAGAGTTTGATAGTGTTGTCCGTAGAAGCAGAAGCCAGCCTTTGGCCGTCGGGGCTGAAAGTAACGCCTTGCACCCGGTTTTGGTGTCCGTCGAGGGTTTTGAGCGGCACGTCATCGAGTCGCCACAGCCTGATAGTTTTGTCAAAACTTGCCGAAGCCAAGGTTTTGCCTTCCGGGCTAAAACTCACCTGAGTAACTCGATCGGCGTGTCCCTCAAAAGTTCTCAGTAAGCGACTCTCTGGCTTAATGTTGCTAGCATCGGTTGGGCGTTTGTCGCCAACACCAGCAAGATTCCAGAGTTTGACAGTCCCGTCTGCACTTCCAGAAGCAAGGGTTTGACCGTCGGGGGAGAAACTGACACCAAATACCCACTTGCTGTGTCCCCGCAAAGTTGCGAGCAGTTCACCTTTTTTTGCTTGTGTTGAATTTTCTGTTGCTGGGTGTTTTAGTGCAGCGAGGCTCCAGATTTTCACCGTTTTATCTTCACCCGCACTGGCGATCGTTTCACCATCGGGGGAGAAACTGACGGTGTAAATTTTCGAGGGTTGTCTGTTTTCGCTGTGCCATAAATTAGCGATTAACTTACCGTCGGAACTCCACAGTTTCACAGTACCGTCATCGCTCGCCACAGCGATTATTTTGCCGTCGCGGCTGAAGCTTAGCCAATTTACGGGAGCAAATTGTTCGATCGTTCGCAGCAGCGTGCCATCGGTTTTCCAAAGTTTGATAGTTTTGTCTGTAGAGCCACTGGCGATCGTTTGACCGTCCGAGCTAAAAGCAACGCTGGTAACGCTATTAGTATGCCCTTTGAAAGTTGCCAGTAAACTGCCGTCTGTTTGCCAAATTTTGACAGTTTTATCTAAACTGGCCGAGGCTATGATTTTGTTGTCGGGACTGAACGTGACACAGGAGACGCTGTTAGTATGACCTTTAAAAGTTGCCTGCAAACTGCCGTCGCGCCGCCAAAGTTTGACTGTTTTATCTACACTGGAGGAAGCTATTGTTTCACCGTCTGGACTGAAGCTAAGACCCCAAACTACATCGCCGTGTCCTTCCAAGCGGTTGCGTTCTTTGACTCCATAAACTGCCTGCTGGAGGGCGGCAGAAATCAGAATTTCGGTGTCTTTGAGAGTAGACATTTGTTGGGAGTGTTCGATCTGTTTCCACTTTTTACCAGCTCTCAAACTTTCCATCATGGCGTCAAATTTGTTGTTTGAGAAATAAAGTGCTTCTGAAGCGGCTGTCAGGGTACTGATTTCGGCTCGCTGAGTTTGAGCGACAGCTAGCTGTTTTTGACCCACAGCCCGCCACCAAAAATTTACGGCGGCGATGGTGGAACTGGTGAGCAGCATGACGCCGATCACTGCTAATCCCAGCAGTTGTTTGAGAAAAGTATTGGCTCGGTAGAGCTGTGCTTGACTCATTTTTTTGTCTGCTTCTGCTTTGTGCAGTCTCGCTTCTAAGCCGAATCTTTGGCGGATCGGTCGCACTAAATAGTCGTGTACCAATTGATAGCGGTCTTCGGGGGCTTCCCGTAGCAGAAATAGCAAACCGTGACCAACTAAAATGTCTAAAATTAAGTCGAGGTTGTCGGTTTTCTTTTGTCGGCTTTCAGGGTCTTTGGCGAAGTGTCGCGGTAGGGGAATTCGGTTTCTGCCGATCGCCGATAATTCGGTTTCGCGGGCATCGGCTGGCTGCGAGCCTGTAACTAATGAGAGTTCGTGTTTAGTTTTTATCAGTCTAACGCCTCTTTCATCTGTCAGGGAAAACAAGATTTTCCAAGCTGCGTCTTCGTTAACCAGGCCACAGTCAGAGATGACTCTTTCGAGCGATCGCTTCACTAATTCCGCTTTGGGATTGTCCCCCAATTGCTGGTATTGTGCTAGACTGGTAATACCTTCTTCTTGTAGTTGCGCTCCTACTACCTGCAATTCGATTGGTCGCACTTCTTGCAGTTCGTCTGCTAAATCTTCTACGAAGGCATCGATCAGTGCCGGCTCTAAATAAAATTCCGCCCGTTCTGTTAAGTGTCCGATGACAGCCCGCGCGTCTTTGATAGAAAAACTCCGCAGTTGGTAGCGGATACTTTTGTCGAGAATGTTATTGTTAATAGCGTCAAGATTAGGGAAGCGATCGCAATCTAGTAAGTAGTGCAAATAATCTTCGCGCAAGCACAGAATGATCTTGACATAAGGCAAGTTCAAAAACAAACGCAAAAAATTATAAAAAAGTTGTCTTTGTGCCACTGAAGTCGAAACAAAGAAAAACTCTTCAAATTGATCGAAAATCAGCACAGTCAACAAATTATTTGTGGCATTTTCGCGCAACTGCTCTATAATAAAAGAAGAGACTTCCGAGCTGCGAGCCGGAATCAGCGAGCAACTTCTTTTGTGGATTTCCTGTAGTCCTTTCGAGATTAATTTACTTTCCTCTTCGGCTTGTTTGTCGTACAGTGCGCTGTTCAAAGCATTTTCTAACTCCACCAGCCAGTCGGTGTAAACTTTGACTACTACAGGCAATGTATCCCGCGCGCCCGGAGTAATATTTTTCAAAGCTGGTACTAAGCCGGCATTGACTAGAGAACTTTTCCCGACTCCGCTGGGCCCATGAATAATAGTTAATTTATGGTCGTCCCTGCTAATTCTTTCTAGCAAGCTATTGATATCTGTTTGGCGCGAGTAAGCTGTCATTTCGGCTGCGATGGCAGCTTGGTTTTGAGCTGAGGGGCCTGAAGGATTGACCGCTTGGCGCTGCTGCTGCAATTGGCTGGCTCCGATAAAAGCTCTAAATCCGTATTGATATTCGATCGAACGCTGGGTTTTTTTAATCCGAAACGCTTTAAGATACTCTCCCTGCTCGAAATAAACCGCTTGTAATTCCGTCAAAATATCGATGTAAAGTCGGGGGTCGTACTTCGGCTCGCTTTGAGATTGAGCCAACTCCAAAGAACGAACCGCCGCTTCCCACTGGCCTAGCTGCCGCAAACTTCGGGCTAAAAGTAAAAGATACGAACTCCTGTCGGATTTAGGATGTTGGATTTTAGATTTGGGTTCGTTACTTAACTCATTAGGGCCCAGAAATTCTGGATAATTTCCCTCAAACCCCAATCTCAAATCTTCAATCAGCAATCTCAAATCATTAGGCGTTTGATCCAAAATCGCCAAAGCCAACTCGGCTAGCTGGCGGGCTTGACTCCACCTCGACTCTTGCAGGGCAACTTCAGCCAAAAAGCCGTAATCTTGAGCTAGTTGGCTGGGAGTACCGTAAGTGAAGTGCAACTGCAAAGAATTTTCAGCTAATGCTTGCAACTCTCCCCAAGCTTTCAGGCGCTGCAGCACTTCTCCGAGGTGTGCTGTCACCTCAGCTACTAATTCCGGGCGTGAGGCCAGGGAGAAAGCGTTTCTAGATTGTTCCAGGCTAATCCAAGCTTGTTCCCAGTGCTGGCGGTTGGCAACCGGGTTTCTGGCTGCTTGCAAGCGGTGACACAGGGCTATGTGAAACAGCACTATGCCTTCTCTCTCTAAAAATAAAATATTGGGGACAGGATTCGACAAGGAGGGGAAGGTTTCTGGGTTTTCGGAATTTTCCAAGTTTGCCAGTTCCCAGTTGCCCGTTTGCTGCTGCCAAAATGCTAAACTTTCTTGGTAGTGAATTAAGGCTGTTTCGGTTTGATCGCTGACATAGTAATCTCGACCGAGAACGAATTGCAGGCTGGCTTTGAGGGCGGGTTCTAATTCTTCACCGCGATTTTGTAAATCTCTTAAAGCTAATTCTAGTTCTCGGCGTGGCAAAGAGCCGATCGCCAAATCGAAGGTATTGCCCGGACTCAATGGCGAATACGAGTGGACATCTGATTGTCGTGGGTTTTGGGGCCCTGAGTTAAAAGTTAGAAAGCGTTCTCTGGGGCTGAGTTCGCGCTCCATGTCGCGTTTTTCGCACTGGGTGTCGCAGGTCTCACAATTAGCGATGGTGCTGACGTTGCTGCTGGCGAGTTCTTGATTAAGTTCGCCTATTTTAAATATAGTATCGGCCCGCCTAGCGAGGAAATTAATTAATTCGTCAACGCCCATTTCAAATTTAATTGTGGCGGCGGCCCAACTTTTGAAATCCGGGGCCAGACGAATCATTTTGGTCACGATATCATCTGTTACCCACAAAATCACTGGGCAGGAAAAATTTTTGCGAAATTCGTCTCGCACTTGATTGGTAGAAGCCATCAATTCGTCGATCGCTACTACTGTTTCTAAACCGAATACCATCAAAGCCGAGGCGGCACCGACAGGCGAGTACCCCTCGTGAAAAGTGCTTGCCTGCAGGGTCGTGTAGAGGGTTTTAACTGAAGGTGGCAGGACGATATCTTGAATTGGAACTGGGGACACTTCTCGCAGCCGCTGCGCTATTGTCTGCCGCAACTGCTCGTAGTTGCAACGCACCAAAATTAGCGAGAATTGGTGTTGAGACATTGTGATTGACCTGACCAGAGTTTTGAGCGATCGCTCGTTGTAGTTGGCAGTTTCTTGTACCTTAATTAGATCGGTCATGCGTGCACCTCTTTTGCATTAATCAATTACCTAACGCTCGCCAATCGTGACTGAAAGCGTATCTACTTAGACATCGCCGTCTCTGTCTCACGCTTTATCTCTGTATAAATACGTAGTTTTCCGTACTTGTCCTATCAATACTTACATATTTATTAGATCCAATGTAAAGATATCATACCTCTCAATCTCATAGAATGCTAGACTTGCCAATAAAAATTTAAGGTTATCTTAGATTTTTTGATTCAGGTATATATAAAGGACTACAGATCGTAAATAGCCAACCGCTAAGTTTATCCTTATAGCGACGACTAGCTATTAGTAAACAACTCCCATATATCTGTAGCAGGCATTTAACACAACAGCCAAAACAATTGTCGTCCGGGATGGGATTATGTGAAGTTAAGAGCAACAGGTAAAAACAGACATAGGGGGTATGACATTGCAGATATGAGAGTTGAGAGTGGGCAAAGTCCTTAGTGTGGTGGCAAAGTTTTACAGGACAATAACATTCACCGCCTATAGCCAGCATTCAACAGAAATCTGCCAGTGGCAAAAACCGCTGGCAGATTTCTGTATTGGATGGTAAAATTTCGGATTTTTGAGCGATGAATTTTCCGTTAAATACTTTCTAAGTCCCTCGTGGTTAAGGGTTCTTAGAGTGGCGAAGCTATCTCAAAAATCCCAACTATTTTGCTTCAGTGCGCTGCAGCCACTCCTTATATTTTCTGGTTTCTGCTAGGGCTGGATTAATCCCAAACCAACGACCTTCTTGATCGCGGTATTCAAAGACAAACATACTTCGCAACAAGATTTGAGACTCTTCTTCGCCGGTTACACTTTGTCGGTTGACGACTTGAAACAGCAATTCCCATTCCATGTCATTGATGGCTCCCAAAAGGTCATCGCGATATTCTTGAATGACGCTTTCGAGGCATTCGCGAGAGAAGGGAGGGTCTTCGTGCTGCAAACAGCTATACAAAAGCATCAGTAGATTGCGAACGTGACCGCCACTAATCCGACAAAGCCGATCTAAAGTTTCGGGAGAGTCAAACACCTGGGAAATCAAATCAAGGCGTTGAGGGGGAGCAACTTTCGGGAAAGCTCTAGCTAATACTAGCTGCCGCAGCAGTGCCATTCCTTCGAGGTGGTCTTCGCCCGATCGCACTTGCACTGGTACCATCGGCATCACCTTGGGCTTGACTCCAAATCGACTGGCGAGGCGGCCGAAGTCGTTGGAAAAAATCAAAGTCAGGGGAATCGTGTAGACGACATGGCAACTGAGTTTTTTCAACTGTTCGCCGCGGTCTAAAAACAGGTATTCTGGCTGGGTGCGTCCGTTGGGTTTGATGCAGGGGTCAAGGCGATCGAGGTTGTCAACGATGACTGCGAGTCCTTTTTTGCCTTGGTGCTTGAGTTCGGCGTTAGCTTTGTTGAGGAGTTCTTCGTTGATGGACTGCAAGATGCTGTTGGTGCGGGGTTCGAGATATTGCCTGAGTTGCGATCGCAGTTTGGGAGAGTCTTTCGTTTTAGCCGTAACTTTAGCAATGCCTATAGATAACTCCGCTTCCGCTGACAAATCTATGGGAGTCTGCAAAAATTCTGCCACTTCTGCAAACAGATTTGTAAAATAGCTCGGTCTGAGTTTGATTTTAGCGGATTCCATAGTTTCGCTGACTTGGCGCGCAATGCTCAGCAAAATATCGCTGATATCTACATCACCCATGTCTAAGTCTTGGGAAGACTCGAAGTAAACGACGCAAAAACCCTCTTGTTCGAGCTCAGCTTTGAGTCGAAACAATTCCGTAGATTTGCCACAGCCGATATGTCCTGTAAATAGCTGACAGGTTGGCTGGTCAGGCGAGATGCGGGTAATGGTTCGCTGTAAAGATTCAATGATTTTGCCGCCCCGCACGGAACCAAAATCAATGTAGTATTGATAATCCCCTGGGTCTCCCGCAACAAGGGTCTTGCTGGGGTTGCAGGCTTTATAGAATCTGTCTAATTCGAGTGCGATCACAATGGAAGCCGAATAAAAGTTAAAAAGTTAATCGAAAGTCTAAACTTTCTTTACTTGAGTTTAGTTTGATTTGTAACCTTTTGCCCTGTGGGGTAATGCCCTAAATACCCAAAGAACCTTTATCTGGTAAGGGGTTTTCCCGGCGCAGGAATTGGGAACTTTTAATTAATAATTTTTTATTACTTAGCGGTATCCGTGATATTACTGATATTGGCAGGAGTCTGGGTAAATTTGCGGGGATCTGGTTAAATGGTAGGGGAAAACAGGGCTCAAGAGACAGAGATTAAACAGTTTTGAATTTGTGCTAATCCTTAATTACTATATTGTCAAGACGTAGATGGCTAGTTTTGGAGCGGTTTCTCAAACAGAGTTAGGGCGCAGGCGCCAAAAGTTGCGGCAGCAGAGACGCGCTCGATTGGCGGCTGTTGTGTGGCAAATGCTGGCAGCAAGCGCGATCGCCGGGGGTTTGCTGTGGTGGATTGGGCAGCCGGCTTGGTTGATTGCCCGATCGGAACAAGTGAAGGTGGAGGGCAATCAGTGGCTATCGGATAAGGCGGTGCGGTCTTTGGTTCCGCTGTCTTACCCGCAATCATTGTGGGGGATTCAACCGCAGGCGCTGGCCCAAAAGCTGGAGTCAACGGGGCCCATCGCTAAAGCGAAGGTGACTCGTAACTTGTTTCCGCCGAGTTTGACTATAGAAGTGGCAGAACGCCTGCCGGTGGCGATGGCGCAGCCGACGGCGGTGTTGCGATCGAACAGTGACAAGGAAAAAGTGGGGTGGCTGGACGCTCGCGGAGGTTGGATGCCGTCGGATAGTTATACTGCTGTACGATCGCAGAATAGTTCGATCGGGCCCGGCAGCATTCCGGGAACGCAGCCTCAGCGTTCTTTGCCCACTTTAAAAGTCATCGGGCCTTTGGAACAGTATCGCGCCTCTTGGCCGAAGTTTTACCAAGGACTCAGCGGCTTGACGGTGAAAGTGTTTGAGATTAATTGGCAAAACCCGAACAACTTGATCTTGAAAACAGAGATCGGTACCGTACACTTAGGGCCGTACAGTTCCAAGACTGCGGAGCAACTTAAGGTTTTAGACCGAATGCGACAATTGCCAAAACAGATAGATTCAAGCAAAATAGCCTACATTGACTTGAAAAATCCTGCTTCGCCGATCGTCCATTTGCCACAACTCCCCGGCAGTTTGGAAAGTTCAACTCCCGCACCAACTCGCGCCCAGAATTGATCCTCTGTCAACAGAAGGTAGAAGGTATCGATCGATAGGCAGAATTTTTGCCCATCAGGATCTATAGGCAGGGCTTGCAATCAGCACAGTTTTTGGATAGCGCTCCGCGTCTGGGGCTAGTATCCATTTTTTTTCCTTCTGCCTTGCTTACAATTGCCTTGATCCGGTCAAGCACCTTGATGGCGTCAAGCGAGGTCTGGGCTAGCGAGGCCGGCAAAATCCGAGATTGCTAACATTAAGCATCCATCAGTGTTAGTTTTTCGCGCAACTTAGCCTATAGTTGATTGTGAATTGGCGTTTAGTTAACAAGCTCTAATCTACCATCCCCGACTCTAATGAAGCTTAATAATAGACAGGGGTCTGACCAAGACAGTCCCCCTTCGGAAGAAGTAAAAAATTTTCCGGTGGCTGCAGATTCCGCCAATCCCTTTAGACGCAAGTCTGGTTATGTAAATGTAGATAGTATTGATATCGATCCTATGGTCAATCCCAAAGACATAATGCCCAGCAGTGCCGCCAAAATCAAAGTAATTGGCGTCGGCGGTGGTGGGGGCAACGCCGTTAACCGGATGATTGCCAGCGAGGTTTCTGGTGTCGAGTTTTGGTGTGTGAATACAGATTCCCAAGCTCTGGTTCTCTCAAATGCTCCGAAACGCTTGCAAGTCGGACAGAAGTTGACGCGCGGTTTGGGGGCGGGGGGCAATCCGGCGATCGGTCAAAAGGCTGCGGAGGAATCTCGTGACGAGGTTGCTAATGCTCTGAATCACGCGGATTTGGTATTTATCACAGCCGGCATGGGCGGCGGTACGGGCACGGGCGCGGCTCCGATCGTGGCTGAGGTCGCTAAGGAAATGGGCGCCTTGACTGTAGGCATAGTAACGCGGCCTTTTACGTTTGAGGGACGGCGGCGCACCAGCCAAGCTGAGGAAGGGATTGCGGCTTTGCAAACCCGGGTGGATACGCTGATTGTAATTCCTAACGACAAGCTGCTGTCTGTGATTTCGGAACAAATGCCCGTACAAGAGGCTTTTCGAGTTGCTGACGATATCCTGCGCCAAGGGGTTCAGGGTATTTCTGACATTATTACTATTCCCGGTTTGGTGAATGTTGACTTTGCTGACGTGCGGGCAGTAATGGCTGATGCGGGTTCGGCTTTGATGGGCATCGGCGTGGGTTCTGGCAAGTCGCGGGCTAGGGAGGCTGCGATGCAGGCTATTTCTTCGCCTCTGCTGGAAGCTTCGTCTATTGAGGGCGCTAGAGGTGTGGTGTTTAACATCACGGGCGGTACTGACATGACGCTGCACGAGGTGAATGCGGCGGCTGAGACGATTTACGAGGTTGTCGATCCGAATGCCAATATTATTTTTGGAGCGGTGATTGACGAGCGGCTTCAGGGCGAAATTAAGATTACTGTGATCGCTACTGGTTTTTCGGGGGAAGTTCCGGCGTCTCCGCCTCCGGGGCGGACGCAAAATGTTAATGCTCCTTGGCGGGCTGCAACTGTGCCGGTGACTCCTGCTCAACAGACGCCCGATCCGAAAGCGAAACCGCCGCAGGATTTGGGATTGGATATTCCTGAGTTTTTGCGTAACCGTCGCCCGCCAAGATGATTTTAGATTTTAGATTTTAGATTGGGGATTTGGCGATTTTGGATTTGGCGATTTTGGATTTTAGATTGGGGATTTGGCATTGAATCTCCACTCTCCCATCTAAAAAATCGAAAATATCGATCATCTAAAATCTCAAATCTAAAAAATCTAAAATCTAAAATCTAAAATCTAAAATTTCCAGGGTTTGTCCTGGTTCGGGTTCGAGGAGTTGGGTGGAGAGTCCCGATTTTGCTAGTAAATCGCGAAATTCGGGGATGCTGCCGATCGAGCGCACTAACATTGGTAAAATGCCTGTGGCTCGGATGTCTCCCGCCGCTGTAGGCAGGAAAAACCTAGGTTTCAGTGTTTGGGCCAGGCCGAGGGCTTCAGAAGGCCCGATGATGACTTGTCCGAGGAATGGGAAGATTTGACCGATGACTGGGGCGATGGCTACGTCTACTGTGTCTATTTTCTGTTTGACTTTTTCTAATGGCGGCAGGTGCGGTTCGTAATAAAGTGTCTCGCCGCTGCTTAAATCTTTGAGCAAGTAGCCGTTTTCTTCCTGTCCGGGCCCGATTTCGGCTCCGGGTACGGCGGTAATTTGTAACTTTTCTTTATAATTAAATTCTTGCCAATTGGCTAAAGATGTGATATGGGTGTAACCTAAACTGCTGAGGACTTTGGCGGCGGTGGGTGAGGCGATCGCGGGAATCGTGCGATCGAGCTGTTCGAGTGTTGGTCTGTGACAGTGGTCGTCTAATCCTTGGGAAATCAGGATGAGGTCGATCGGCGGTAAGGTGCTGGGAGTGAAGGGGACGGGGGTGTTGTGGTAGGCGGTGAACAGCCAGGGTTGACCGTAAAATACGAGGGGATCGACCAGCCAGGGATCGACGAGGATGGTTTGACCGGCGATGTGGAAGATCCAAGAGTTGAGGTCGATTCGGGTGAGTTTCACGGTTGTTTGCAATAATTCTTTACATTTGGTTTAATCATAGCTAATTTTGTTTGGGAATTTTAACCCCTTCGGAAGCACAGGCGGGACGCCCGTGCCACGGGGAAGCACAGGCGGGATGCCCGTGCCACGGGGAATCACAGGCGGGACGCCCGTGGCACGGGGAAGCACAGGCGGGACGCCCGTGCCACAGATATGATTGGGATTTGTCTGGTTCAAGTTGGCGTTTATCTGGGGTTGAAAGAAGATGATTAAATCGAAGATTCCTGTGGCTTTGACTGTGGCTGGTTCCGATAGTGGCGGCGGGGCCGGAATTCAGGCGGATTTGCGGACTTTTGCGTTTCACTGTGTGCACGGTACGAGTGCTTTGACTTGCGTGACGGCTCAAAATACTTTGGGGGTGATGCGAGTTGATGCTTTGTCTGCTGAGGCTGTGGCGGCTCAAATTGAGGCGGTGGTTGGGGATATTGGGGTACACGCTGTGAAAACTGGGATGCTGCTGAATCGGGAAATTATGGCGGCGGTGGCTTCACAGGTGGAAGCTTTGGGAATAGGGAATTTGGTTGTCGATCCGGTGATGGTTTCACGATCGGGCGATCGATTGATTGATGACGGGGCGATCGCATTTTTGCGGGATGTTTTGATTCCAATGGCTGCTGTCGTGACTCCGAATCGGTTTGAGGCTCAGATTTTGAGCGGTTTAGAGATTGTTTCTCTAGACGATATGCGATCGGCGGCGCAGCAGATTTATCGTTTGGGTGCGAAAGCTGTTTTGGTGAAGGGCGGCGGGATGGCGGGAGATTTGCGGGGAATTGATGTTTGGTTTGATGGTACGCGGTTGGATGTGTTGAAGACTGAGAATGTTGATACTCCCAATACTCACGGGACTGGTTGTACTTTGAGTGCTGCGATCGCCGCTAATTTAGCATTAGGTAAAGATTTATTGACGGCGGTGACATTGGCTAAGGATTATGTTACTACTGCTCTCAAATATGCTTTGGATATTGGGGAAGGTCAAGGCCCAGTAGGTCATTTTTTCCCCCTTTTAGTGAAATAAGAAGTTATTGGTTATTGGTTATTTATTTGTTGCTCGCTTGGGCCTGCTAATAACAACTGTCAACTGTCAACTGTCAACTGTCAACTGTCAACTGTCAACTGTCAACTGTCAACTGTCAACAATCAGTTAATTTCTTAATTTTTCAGGCGATAAAGCGATCGCCACCAAGTCTTCGATTTTCTTAATATTCGGATCGCCGGCCAAATAACCAATCCCTCGGTGCAAGTGCAGGCGAAATTGTTTGGCTAGAGTTTCTTTTTCTGTGCCTAAATTGTCTTGATAACAGCGCTGCTTGAGGGCAATTATCAAGATATCAGCCATGTCGCCGCCGAAGACATCCCAGCTTAATTCGACGTTGCTGTCGCTGGGAATTGGTACTGGCGATGGGATGCTGGGTTCGGCGAGCGATCGGCAAAATCCCCACCTGCATAGAATATTCCACTGATCGATTTTTGTCGATCGTTTCAGTTTTGATAGTTGGTCTTTGCCTGTTTGGGAGAGGCGGATGCGATCGACTGGTGGTTCCATGAGTTTGAGATTTTTTGGTATATTGTAAACAGTGTTAATGTTGGGGAAGCAAAGCCTCTAGATTACCCGAAATAATTAACATTTTTTTACACGGCGCGACTTGATTAAATCGGTTTTTTTTGGTATTCTTATTTTAGTAGGATTTATCCTTAATAATGGGATGGTGGCAAAAATAAAATTTTCGCAACCATCCCATTATGATATATATACTACCGCAACTCCCCAGCAAAGTCAAGGGGGTTGCGGCTATTTTTTAGCGCGAATTTTTATTCCCAGAAGTAACCTTTTTCGACGGTGGTTTGGTGTTTGGCGGAGTCGTATTTGAGGAGGTAGCTGTGGGCGATCGCCTCTAATTCTTGGAGTTTTTCGTATTCTACTTTTCTAATTTCCGTGTCGGTAGAAAGCAGGATGACTTGGTGGCTGGCCGAGGGGAAATAGCGTTCCACTAGGTTGTTTCTGTGGGAGGAGTCGAGGCGGCCCAAGGGAGTGTCGATCGCCACTGGCAATTGTCTCCCGGATACTCTAGCCAATCCCCACAAAAAGGCGATCGCCAGCAATTGTTTTTCCCCGGCAGAAAGTCGGTGTTTGGGTACCGGTTTGCCTTCTGGATCGTAAATGGAGAGGCTAAATGTTTGAGTGTCGATCGCAACTCTGTGCACCAGGTCGGTTTTATGCAACAGGTAGCGGAAACAGTCGGTAATTTCTATTTCGAGTTTGTTGAGTTTTTTGAGGGTGAGTTTTTCTTTAAATAGTTTCAGGGTGGCTTGGGCTTTGGCGATAGAAGCGATGACGTGTTGGCTGTTTCTGATGGTGATGAATTCGCTGCTGTAGTTTTCTAGTTCTTTTTGGTTTTTGGCTAATTCTCTCTCTAATTCATCGACGCGGCGGTTGGCTGATTCGCAGGCTGCTGCTGCGATAGCGACTGCTTTTTGGGCTTTCCTGACTTCTTCTTCTAGTTTTTCGTAGGCTTCGGGGGAAGCTGCGGCTGCGAGTTCTCTGTCTGTGAAGTCAATTTCTGATTCGATGTTTTTGATTTCTTCTATTTGGTCGCGGGCTAGAATTTGCTGGGCTTTGATTTGGTAGCTAAGGAGGTTTTCTAGTTGCTGGATGGTGTTGTTGTCGGCGTTCATCCAGGGCGGAACGTCTGTTCCGGCTTGCTGTTCTAGTTCTTGGTTTTCTTGGCGGATGAAGTCTTGAATTTTATCTAACTGTTGGGGATTTAAGGAGATTTCTGCGATATAGTTGAGAAGGCGATCGCTTCTTTGTTTGATAAGATTTTGGGCAATCTTTGCTTGCTGCTGGCTGGCTTCTGTTTCTGCTTGAATTTTTGCTTCACTTAGCAAGGGCGAAATTAGGGCTAGTGGTAGCGTATTTGATGCCAATTCCATCATGGCTTGACGGCTTTTGTCGGCCTTATTTCTGTAGTCATTTAGCTTGCTGTCTAGCTGACTGCGATCGGCGGCAATTTTCCCGCCTTCATAAATAAATTTGTCTGATGCTTGTTGCTGATTTTTTTGAGCTTTATCTAATTCGTTTTTAAAGCTGGCTTGTTCTTGCTTAGCTAACTCTATTTCATCAGAAATTTTCTGAAAAATTTGTTCGATTTTCTCTAAAGCAGCCAAGTCTTTTTTGCCAGCAATTTCTTTCCGCTTGCGGCCGGCTAAAATTTCTAAATCGACGGCGAGGCGTTCTGCTAATTCTAAACCTAAAAGAGATTTAATCGCCCCGACGACAAACTCTGGCGGTGTTTCGAGTTCGGCGAGTTCTTTTACTTGTTCGCCGTCAAACAAAAATAGGTTGGATATTCCGACGGGCAAAAGAGTTTCGATGTATTCGTCCCAGGTGTTAGTAATTGCTTTGTCCGACCACCAATCGCTGACAATCTCGCTGTATATGAGAATGCTTAAGTTGTCTTTGATGTCGGATTTTTTCCAGTATCTAACTATTTTGAATTGAGCTAATTTGTCATCTTGGACTTGTTCAAATGTTAGTTCGACGCGGGTATCTTCTAATGGGGGAGTGTGGCGGTTGACGCATTGATTGAGAAAGTCGCTGTAGCTTAAATTGCCTCTGGTGGAACATTGGGCGCGGCCACCGTAGAGGGCGAGGCGAATGGCGTCCATGAGGGTGGTTTTGCCGCCGCCATTCATGCCGCCAAATAAAATGACTGGGCAGGGATTTCCGTCTTTTTCGGGGCGGAGATTGATGGTTTGGGTGCCTGCATAGGGGCCGAAGTTTTTGAGGACGAGTTCGAGGAATTGCATTGTAGATGTTGTTGAGATGGGATGAAAGTTGGTGGGTGCGATGTGTGAGTCCCCCAGTACGACAGGGATTGAAATCCCTGTCTCATAGCTGAAGTCCTCTGAAGAGGACTGAAGTTTGTGACTGTTGAATCTGGGTTTTTAGTCGGTTTTAACCGACTTTCGCTATGAGACGGGGATTTCAATCCCCGGCGGATCTTCGGGTAAGCCCGATCGACTCGATTGATTGATCGGGCTCGATGTGTGAGTCCGACAGTCCGACAGGGATTGAAATCCCTGTCTCATAGCTGAAGTCCTCTGAAGAGGACTGAAGTTTGTGACTGTTGAATCTGGGT
>NZ_JAUBUJ010000057.1:31697-32746 GCF_036705405.1 Microcoleus sp. B13-B6 | reverse complement strand
TTTTAGTCGGTTTTAACCGACTTTCGCTATTAGACGGGGATTTCAATCCCCGGCGGGCTTGTGGGTAAGCCCGATCGCCCCCAAAGTCCGAATAGCTGGAGAACTCGCGAGTCTGACAGTTGGTCAATGTTTTTCAATTAATTCTCTGGCGAATTCGGGTGCCACTTGGTGGGTGGATTGTCTCGATCCGTGATTTGTTCTAAATGCGAATTTGTGGTTTTTTGCAAGTGATGTTCCTTTTGATTTATCACATAAGCGACTGCTGAGTCTAGTTGTTTTTGTCCTAAAGAAAATACTCCGTATCCTTCTTGCCACGAAAATTTATTGGGATTTTGCAAAGTTTGATTGAGATAACGACTGCTGCTACCTTTAATATTTTTAACGAATTCAGCGATCGATTGGGTCGGAGGAATGGAAACTATTAAGTGGATGTGATTTTCTGTGCCGCCGATCGCATGAAGGATGCAATTGAGGGTGTCTGCTTTGCCAATGATATAAGAGTAAAGTTCTGTTTCTTTTGCCGGAGATATGAGAGGCTGTCGCTCTTTTGTTGCCCAAACTAAATGATAGTACAGCCGCCACATTGCCATAAAGATTTTTCCTCCTAATTCTTTAGGTTAATTTATCATTTTGTGACAAAATCCGAGAGTGCGATCGGGGTCGATCGGCGAGTCCCACGATCCGACAGTCCGAGAGTCCGACAGGGATTGAAATCCCTGTCTCATAGCTGAAGTCCTCTTTAAGAGGACTGAAATCGGCGATGGTTTGATTTGGTTCTTCAGTCGGTTTTAACCGACTTTTGCTCTCTCGACGGGGATTTCAATCCCCGGCGGGCTTGTGGGTTAGCCCGATCGCCCCAAAGTGCGCTCAAGAGGACTGAAATCGGCGATCGTTGAATTTCACCCTTCAGTCGGTTTTAACCGACTTTCGCTCTCTCGACGGGGATTTCAATCCCCGGCGGATCTTCGGGTTAGCCCGATCGCCCCAAAGCCCGATCGCCCCAAAGCCCGATCGCCCCAAAGCCCGATCGCCCCAAAGCCCGATCGCCC
>NZ_JAUBUJ010000057.1:0-31597 GCF_036705405.1 Microcoleus sp. B13-B6 | reverse complement strand
AGCCCGATCGCCCCAAAGCCCGATCGCCCCAAAGCCCGATCGCCCCAAAGCCCGATCGCCCCAAAGCCCGATCGCCCGATCGACATTATTGACCTAATCTTTGCTATTTTCCTCTCCTGAATTGGGCTGTGAAAATTTAATATCCGCCCAAGATAGCTGTCTGCTTTGATTGCTATTGCTTTCGAGTTCTTCTTTAAGTTTGGCAATATCAACGGTATCATTTTTGGCGGAACTGTTGGTTTGGGCGATCGCATCTTTGAATTGCTGAATTTTTTCCGTCGGATTTGCTTTAATATCTTCCACCGCTTTTTTTAAATTGCGTTGATAGTGCGCGTTGCCAATTGCTTCTTCCTTCGATCGCGAACTGGTTTCAAAGCATTTGTCCAAATCGGCGTAAATGCCTGTACGGCGGGGCTTGGTGTAGTATTGGCGTTCTGTATCAAGGAGTTTTGCCATCAATTCAAGGTGCATTTTGTCCTCGCTGCAAATCTCTTCGATCGCAGTCCATTCATCGCTACCGAGGAGTTTTCTTTCGGCGGCGGGACGGGAATCTTCAAAAGGTTCGCCCGTGACTTCTTCGTAAATCCGGGGTAAAGAGTCGTCGAATTCGTGCTTTTCTTCCAGCCAAATGCGACGGATTTCGCTAAGTTCTTCTGGGGTAATTAAGGTGATGTCGCGCATTTCTAGGGGTGCGGTTTTGCGGATTTGGGTTTGTGCTTCCAAGACTCGTCTCAGCCAGTGTTCTCGCCAGAATTTGGTGTAGGGCCCTGGGATGGGTTCGACGGATGTTGTATCGTCGCCCATGTTGCGTTCAAACAGTTCTACTCTACCGTAAATGCGGCGGAAGTCTCTTTTTGGGCGATCGTCTTTTATATCTAATTCGTTACGAATATCGAGAAGAGGCTGCATCCATTCTTTTTCCTCATCATTTTGAATCATTGCCTCCATAGATTTATCTTGGCTTACCATTGTACATACCCAGCACCCAAAGCGAGAACTGCCGCAGCTAGGGGTAGAAGTATCGACAACTAAAGGACATTCATTGTCTGCTGTTGCACCTCGATACATGGTAAATAAATCTTTGTTGCTATTTTCCCAAGGATTAGGCCACTGATTCAGATAAATCCACACTTCATCAGTTCGCCAATCTTCTATCGGACTATAAATTAGGGAATTAGGCAGACTAGGACTCTGATAAAGCAGAGATTTAATGGAACTAGAATTATTATTTAGACGGTCACTCATGCGACCTATTTCATGTTTCTCCATTGAAACCGCGCGTTTAATACTTTCAGCTTTGCGAGTACCCAATATAAGAATTACTTCTCCATTGATTCTCACCATATCACGAACAAACCGATTAGAAGGAAGGATTTTCAGGCGTTCAGTACACCAGCGAAATCCATGTCTCGGTGCGGGGTAGCCTTTTCCCATCAAGTTTACCCAGAAAGTATCTTTGACATCTGGATAAAGCATATAAGGTTCTATTGGTAGCTGTTGCTCTATAGCAGCAGACTTCATCTGTTTTAATGACTGACGTACCCAAGTAGAAACTATCGGGTTTTCTACAAGTGTATCTGTTGTGATTACATAGATTTTTTTTGTTCTTTTTTCAGGTGGCAATTCTGCTATCGCATACCAGATAAGCTGCACTACGCTAGTGCTGTCTTTTCCGCCGGAATATCCTAAAACCCAAGGTATATCATCTAAGCAATATAACTCTTTAATTTCTTTACTTATTTTTTCGATCTCTTCCACTAACTCACTAACACTACGGGGTGGAAAAAGCGGTATTTGCATTGTTTCTGTCATGTCTTCAACCTCAGTTACTTAATTAAGCTCTAAATACATTCAGCCGATGCCATTCTAGCGATTCAAGTCTTGGTAAATCTTGGTCGGAAGCCGGCAGGAGAATAGTTTCACTATGAAAATCTTTCATACATCTGGCATTGGGGGATTCCTCTTCTAAGTCATCAGCGACGATAATTCTGTAATTATCATCTATAGCAAACCAACCCTGGTCAAAAGCCCAATGATGATTTTTACACAATGATATCCCATTATTAATTTGATTATCATAAAACTTTGAAAACGGCTTAATATGTGAACCATCTACAATAGTTTGAGTGAGATTCCTGATGACTTTTAATCGACAAAATGCACACTTGTAATCATATGTATGTACTACTGCTTTCCTGAAAAAAGCATTTCTAACAGCAGATTTTGTTAAATAAAATTTTGGTTCTCCGTCAGCAATTCCTGCTGAGTCTGATAGTTCTCTTTCTGTCTGAGTAACTTTCTCAAAGTCTTGATTAACTTGCAAAATATCTCCAATATCGTCCCTATTTAATGAAAACCATGTCGCAATCAGTGTATCTATTAATTCCGATCTCGAATTTTGGTCTTGAAGTAAATTGAATAATTCATTATCCCAACTACCGTATTCTACAGCTTCTCTTAGCTTGTTAGTGGTCTTAGGCTTTGAACCATTAAATCCAGACTTTAATGTTTTATGCCAGAAACCATCGCCTTCCAAATGCCAAAATGGATAGTGCAAACCACGATTGTGAGATTCAGAACCTAAGATATCCCAATATTTATTAAAGGTTTTAATTAAGTCGTCTGAAACATAAATTCGATTCTCCCTAATTATTCCTTGAGCAATTAGATCGATGATTGATAATAGTAATATTGGCTTATGATTAGCTTGACCACGTTGGCGTGTATTACTGACATTAAGAGCGGCAAAACGTTGTCGATAATACGCTAAATTCTTATTTTCGGACTTTTCTCCTGTAGTCATTTTCTCCTCCCGCTAGGATTAAATACAATTCGACCTGAAATTTTACACTATTGTCAACAGAGGGTTAAGCGCCCCAAGGCAAAACCATAATGCAGAAACTAGACAATTTAAGCAGTGTCAACCGATTAAAAAGTGATTTTATAGCCTAGACAGGTGATAATTATATCACTGTCCGCGTGCATCTGCGGTTCTCAAATCCATCCCATCCGCAAACTAAATATGTCCTACAGCGACTTCAAAACCATCGACCAAGCCGTCTCAACCCTGGATCTAACCGTTGAAGACATTCCCCACTTATTCAGCCCAATTACCCCCCTCACACCTTCAGAACGCCTCAAACAAACTCTTGACGAAGCTTTAGACTTAGCCTCAAGTATCAGCACGGAAAAAGCTCGCTCGGAATTAATCATCACTCCCATTCTACTCGAAATCCGGCGCACTTTTAATAACAAAATTGGCTACTTTTCCGGCAACACATTTAACGTAGAAGAGAGCAAAGGATTAACCGGGGCTTGTGACTTTCTCCTCAGCGCATCGAGCAATCAATCATTGGTGACTGCCCCAGTCTTGACATTAGTGGAAGCAAAAGACAACGATATTAGAATAGGATTGGGACAGTGTGCGGCTCAGATGGCAGCAGCTCAAATATTTAATGCCCGCAAAGGGCAAGAACAATCCGCAATTTATGGGGCAGTTTCAACTGGTACAAACTGGAAATTCCTAATTCTAGAAAATCAGTTGTTAAAAATTGATTTGACTGAATATTTTATTACTCAGCTAGACCAAATTTTGGGCATTCTTGCAGAACCGTTTCGACGCTATTTTAATTAAACTCACAGCTAGTTTTTAGTGTGGCACGGGCGTCCCGCCTGTGGTACACCTGCGGTTTCCAAACCCAACCGCTTTTTCAAATAATCAGTCATCCAACTAACACTCGCCCTCGACTTAGAAATCCCCCCTTTCAACAAAATCCCATTCTCCCAATCAGGATTAGAAATCGACCAATCAACCTGCTGCAAAAGGCTCAAACGTTCCTCCCAACTCTCAGGAAAAACCGACAGCAAAGCCGCCCCAACTTCCCCCAAACTCTCAAGCACAACACTCTGACAGTGTACACAATCCCGGCGCATTTCCCCCGCCGCAACTTGCTTGTGCAGAACTAATTGCCAATCTGGAATAAAACTGCAAACCGCATTCCAATAACTAACCGCCAGTTGTATTTTTTGAGCAAGTTCTTCCTCTTTCTGTTCTTTTTTGGTGCGAGAACCAGAGGGTTTTGCCTGTTCGCTGCCGTGAATATTAGACAGCAAAGCCATGATAGCACGATCGATCGCACTCAGCGTAAACAATTTGTGCGATCGCCCGTTCAAACTCCCCTTCTCCATCTCAGTCAAACACCGGAAAACCTCAACCTGCTTAACAACAGCCTTCACCACAAAAGCGCGATCGTCCCGGTGGTTGTAAAGTAGACTGAGTGACGCCTCCAAAGGAACTTGAAAACCGTTCAAATCAGCAAACATCTGCTGCGATTTTTCCAATCCAATATCGAGAAACAAAATCAGCGCCACCGTCTCATATCCCAACTGCGGATTTTCCCTCAAAGCCATCTCAAAAGCCGCCCGGCGATGCTGTCCGTCATTAATAGTAAACTTAGCATCCATCGGCACTCGCAAGCGACCAATTTTCCGTTCTTCGGCCTCATTTCCCACTGCTTCAAAAGTAATATCCGCATCAATCGAAGCAGCAATTGCCCCACAAGTATAATTTGTAGGATTCTTAACAAAATACTCAGCAATTTCGGGAATCCTAGCTTTGTTAAGCGCGCGTTTCGCCCGCAGAGACGGCGGCAAATCTTCAGATTCAAAGGGAAACAATTTCGGCAAAAAACGCACCGGACACATCGACACGTAATATTCGCGGCCCGCTTGAATGCCCCGAATTACCGGCAAAATGTATTCAAAAGAAGGAGTAGACATATTTTTTTGTTGGTTGCAGGTGCGAAGTATGAAGAAATCAGGGGCAAGTGCCATCGTCAATTCACTCGCTTCCCCGATATTCCGCCGGGGGTTGAAACCCCCGTCTCATAGCGAAAGTCGGTTAAAACCGACTAAACATAAACCTCGAAATTGATCCATATTCAGTCCTCTTCAGAGGACTTTCGCTATGAGACAGGGGTTTCAACCCCTGGCGGGCCCCGATGGTGGCGCGTGAGACCCCTGTCGGGCCCGGATGGTGGCGGGTTTTCAACCCCTGGCGGGCCCCGATGGTGGCGCGTGAGACCCAGACGCATCTGCATCAAGCCCGATCGCCCCTAAGCTATTGACAAATGAAACATTCAATGATATACGAAGTGGAACTTAATTAGTAGTTTAAGTATTTCACAATAATTTTTTAAAAACAAGAGTTGACATAGAATTTAACCCATGATATTTTTGAAAAAATAGCCTAATTATATAAAAACCGCCAATGACTACCCACCCAGCGGATGACCTCGCTATAAAAATTTTAGAAAAAGAAAATAGCGACAGACAGGAAATCGCACTTTTATTAGATAATTATTTAGGAAAGGACGATCGCATTTTCGTCCAAAAAACCCAGATGGGAAACAGCGAAGCATACATCGGTTCAGTCACCCTAGAATGGTTAGACTCTCGCGTCCGTTTCGCCTCGCAAATGCCGCTTTTCCGCCAAAAATTCGACCTCCAAACTAACAACATCGTCCGCGACGACGAAACCATTGACGAAATTATCCAGCGTCCCTTAGATTGGTCGCGCCAAGCCACCCTCACTCAATATTTAGCAGCCCGAAAATCGCACAAATTCCCCGCAGTTTTAGTAGTCGTCAGTCCCCCGTGGGTAGACAATCCTCTAGCCGAGGAATGGGATAAGAATGGCGTAGCAACTAAATCCGCGACTGAATTTACATCCTTTGATAAAAACGAGAACTTAGGGCTTTTGAATGTCTCTCAAAAAGTCTCAATTTTTGCCTTAGACGGCCAGCATCGGCTGATGGGAGTTCAAGGTTTAATGAGTTTAATTAAAACCGGAATCCTGCAAAGATACAACAAAAATAAAAAACCAGTCGGCGCTGCAATTACTCTGGAAGATTTAGCAGAAGAGTATCAAATCGACCCCGAAACAGTGTATAAATTAGCTCACGAAAAAATCGGAATAGAGTTTATTCCGGCGGCGGTAGCGGGGGAAACGCGACAGCAAGCACAACGGCGCGTGCGATCGATCTTTGTGCACGTTAACCTAATGGCCGTAACGCTGAGTCAGGGACAGCTAGCATTATTGAACGAGGATAACGGATTTGCGATCGCCGCCCGAAAAATTGCCGTCACCCATCCCTTATTAAAAGAACAAGATGACAGAAACCCCCGCGTCAATTGGGACAGCGCCACAGTCGCAGCAAAATCAACTGTCTTAACCACATTGCAAGCGCTGCAAGATATGTCCGAACGGTATTTAGAATACAAATTTCCTCATTGGAAGCCGGAACGAAAAGGTTTAATTCCCATGCGTCCCGAAGATGAAGAACTAAAAGAGGGAATTGAAGAGTTTAAAAAATTGTTCGATCATTTAGCAACTTTACCCAGCTATCAAAGAATTGAAAGCGGCGAAGAAACGGCAGAATTGCGCCGATTTAGTTTTGAAAAGCCAGGGGGCGAGGGAAATATTTTGTTCCGTCCAGTCGGTCAAATTGCTTTAGCTAATGCTTTGGGAATTCTAGTATTTAGAAAGAAACTTTCCCTGAAATCTATTTTCGACAAACTCCGCAGATTCGATGTCGATGAAGGATTTAGCCACATGGACAATCCTGAGTCTGCGTGGTACGGGATTTTGTACGATCCGAACAAAAAGCGAATGCTAGTTTCTGGAAAGGATTTAGCGACGAAGTTAATTGTATATTTGGTGGGGGGAATTCAGGACGATATGGAGCGAGCTCATTTGCGGCAAGCGGTAGCGGAAGCGAGGACTTTTGAGGATAAAGCTATTAGTTTTAACGGCAGGTTTGTGCAGCCGCAAGAGGTAGGATTGCCACCAGTGCTTAGCTAAGTTTTTATTATATCCGAGTTTACAACTCGTTTATTCTTTAGTCCGCGAAGGCGGACTTCGTTCGTGTAGAAGCGGTTTCAACCGCCGAATCTTTTGAGGGTAAGGCTACTTTACCGTCTTCTACTTCCTGAAGCGCAATCCGAAGACTGTTGAGGATATCTTCTTTAGATAGCTCTTCTTCGTCTTCTTGAAACAGTTGGCGCAGCGATTCTAAAATCAGGGTTTCAATGGGCAGGTTGAGTTGGCTAGCTTTCTCAAGAAGTTGCTGTTCTAGGCGATCGGTAATGGTGAGGTTAATTTGCATGGGTGTGCCTATCAATTTTATTAGATTGCTAACTATTGCGATTTCTTGTCGCTTCTAACTTGCGGCGAATTGCGGCTTGAACTTTCTCATCAAAATCTGGATCGCCGGGACTTGCAATAATCCTCAGCGGATGCTGATTGATTCTGTCTAAGTACGCCTGAAAAGCGGCTCGATTTCCACGATGTTTAAGAAAATACTGTTTCAATTCAGTATTCGACATAGCGTTATAGTTAACTTGGCTCATCAGCAAACTCCCCATTGGGTAAAATTTGGAACTCAAGCTCTTCATCGTACCCAGCCAATATGTATACGTTACGAGTGCGATCGTCAACACAAATCAGATGTATAGCAATCCTAAATGATTCGTGTAATTCTTGGAGGGGCAATCCCCCCGTGGTTGCCCCGATAGATAGGGGGTAGGCACGGGGAGTAGGGGTAGCACTACCCCTACATATTTTTACAAATGATTTAGGATTGCTATATAGGCTGAAGCATCGTGTATGTCAGTTGATAACTGATGCGATATAAACTCTCTAGCTGGGCAGCCGTAGGCATTTCTCAATCACTCAACCTAATACTTATTTTAACATATAGCTCAAGGAAAGTTGTATATTTATATTATCACTTTTAGCAACTTTTGTCTATAAAACACTACTACCGCTAGATACTGTACCCAAGTTTACCTCTCAATTTATATACATTATACCGCTTTATTTCAACAAAATAAGTTCGGCTGCTACAGGCAAATGATCGGACTCGGTTGCCTCCAAAACCGAACTCGATTTAGCACCCCACTGCTTTGAATACCAAATATAATCAATCCGGCAAACGGGATAATTTAATCTCCAATTCGACCTTTTTACCAAGAACTTAAGTTCCCAACCGTGAGGCCAGGTAAAACCAAACCCAAATCCCGATTTTCGGAAAGCATCTTGCAAGACTTTCTGCACGCTGTCATAGTCTTGAGTTTCATCTGTCATATTAAAATCGCCCGCGACGATTACTGGCAGAGTTTCTCGCTCAACTCGCTGCACTAAGTCTTGAATTTCAGGCGCTCGTTTGCCATATGTGTAAACTGGAATTTGGAGAAAACGCCCGATTCTATATCTCTTAAACCACGGCCCGGTAGCTTGCATATTGTAAATCACTACTTCTTGTTCGTTAAATTTAATAATTGCCCGTTGCTGCGTTTCTCGATGGCCGGCTAAGTGCAGTATTTCGCTGGATACAATCGGATATTTACTGAGAATTCCTACAGGGGGAGTGCCAATTTGATACGGGTAGTCTGCTTTTAACCAGGTGAAAGCTCTTTCGGTATGTTTACTAACGATTTCTTGTAAAAATATAATATCGGGTTTTTGCTTCTGAATCAGTTTAAGTAAACTTGGCGACTGAGTTTTATACCAACGGACGTTATGGGATAAAATTTTGATGCTGGGCTGCGAATTTGTGATGTTTATTGGTGTGGGAGAAAAGTATTTAATGTGCAGCCAACTTATTAGGAGAATGCAGGCGATCGCCGAAATAATAGTGAACCATCTTTTTTTGATAATTGACACTCCGATGATGGGAAGCAAGAAAGTTGGGAATAAGATTAAGGGGCTAAAAGTGCTAATTAAGGCAATAATCCACAGTCGCTCCCAAAAAATTAATTTGAGAATGAAATAGCAGATAATGAATCCTGAGTAGCTGTAAGCGAAAATTTTTGCAAATTCCTTGAGTCCTTTCTTTACGATCTCTGCTAGTACATACTTCATTGGGAACCTATTAAAATAAGAACTTGCTTAAATCGAATTCTTCATTTGACCGATGTTGGTTGTCTCTTTCAGAAATCAAAACTAACAACAGGCGATCGGTATAATCCGCCGCACCTCGCAACTCTTCGCGCAAAATTTCCAGTCCCCCATTAGCATATTCTTCAAAAATTTGCAAGCGTTCTGCTTCCAATTGTTCGTCGAGATGGGAGAGAATTTGAGGATTTTTGGTTTCGGCGATCGCAATTAATTTAATCGCCATATCGTAACCCCTGGATACAAAAATATCAACATCGATCGCACCCGGTTCTCGTTTAGAAATTTCCCCCAAAGGCGATCGTTTTTTCCGCTGTTTTCCCAAGGATGCGGCGAAGGCGATGACATCGGCGTAAGTCTGGAAAGGGCCAGTGTGGTTATCCGATAAAGTTAATGATTTGACTAACTCGGCTTTATCTTTAGCAATTCTAATTTTGTTAGCAGCCATTGCCATAATATCTAGTTTCTAACTATTATAAATCTCGCAAATATCCAACAGTCCGCACAGGCGCACTTCACCATGTCCGCAACAACATAATTTTTTGTGCAAAACCTCCTCTTGCTTCGCGCCGCTTCATTTGTTCCGCCAAAAGTCGATCGCCCGAAATGCCAAAACTCGCCATCACCGCATCTATCACCTCATACAAATCCGCCAATTCCGCCACCAAATTTTCCTCATCAGCCTCCGCCGCTTCCCCCGCTTCTTCAATCAATTTCTGCAGCAAAGCTTGACGGTATTCTGCGTCGGACAAAATTACAAACTCGCATTCATTCCCGCTTTGGCGAATAATTTCAGGAATGCGATCGCGCACCAACTTATGATACTGTTTTTCCACGTCCAACTCCCTTCAACCTTGACTAAAAGTTTGAATCAACCAGCGATTAATTTCCCCATCATCTTGCGTTTGACTCCGATTCAAAGCTTCCTCAACTAACCGGATTTCCAGCCCCGGTAAAACCCGCGACTCTTGAATTCTCCCGCTACCTCCGCCATTAATCGCAAACGCAAAAACCTCCCGCGTGTTTGCACGTTCAACCCAATATTCACTTATTCCTGCGTCTTCGTAAAGCAACCGCTTGCCGCCTAAATCATCATTAAAAGAAGACGCCCCAATTTCCACTATCAAATTAGGCGGATCGTATTGATTTAAATCAACAGCAGAATTGCTATCATCAGGAGGCACTCTTAAATCTGAACCAATGTAGTAAGCTAAATCAGGTTGAAACTCGCCAATACCTGCTTTACGAAAACTGGTATTAGTAAACTGAACTATTCGGATATTTCTCAATGTTGCAAACAGAATAACTACACAGGCCCTAATTGAATTTTGACGCCCGTGCAATGGCCCTACTGGTGACATTTCTACCCTCATGTGTTCTTGATAGTAATAAAACTTGCCCTTTTCCCATGCTGAATCCTCAGCAAAATTCAGAAACTCTTCCCACGTCGCCTTCACCCAAATATCCGTTTCCAAAACCTGCGTAATTGCCGAATTAGAAGTCATACTCCACCTCTACAATTTCTGTATATTCAAATTCATTTGGACTGCGCTTAACTAAAGGATAGCGCGTCCCGCCAAGTTCGATCGCATCTTCTTCACAATCAGCTTTCGGAGAATTGTACACCAGCACGTATTCCCTGCCAATGGAACTTTCCATCTCTTGAGCAACTTCTCCGCGCCACTGAGTTTTCGTTACCAAAACTACCAATTGATTCGCCAACTTCGGCAGCTTATTCGCGATTTGCTTGCGATAAATCTCGTCCAAACTGCCAAAGGGAGAATCCATCACAATTGGAAACGTACTGCTATCCGGGCCCATCAAAGTATTCTTTTGACTCCACTCCCGCACGCCCTCAATAATCCCGCCGATAAACGATAAACTGAGAATTTGATTTTCTCCTGTAGAAGCGGCAACCAAAGATTCTTTTCCCGACGTATTTTCTACTAGCGTCAGTTCGTATTTATCGCTCAACTTGGGGATGTAAGGAGTAAAAGAGATTTGACTAAAAATATCTTGCACCCGCTTTTCCAACTGAGAAGAAAACTGTTTTTCTAAGCGCGATCGCACTTCAGTTAGGCGCTCGATCGCATCCTGAGTCGCAGCAATCCGGCGCTGGGCTAATACTTGCCTTTGCTCATTCAGTTGCTGCTTATCGATTTGCTTGTCCAGATTGGCGATCGACGCCTTCAAACTCTCAATCTGCTGCTGATTAGAGCCTGTTTCCCGGTGCAAATCGCCAATTTTTGCCTCAATTTCATCCAAGCGCTTTTGCAAGCGGCTGACATCTTCGTCAGGAAAATTTCGCAGCTTGTTGTGAATATCGTCTAGCTGATTTTCCACCCGAGAAAGTTCGGTTCTGTCGCGACTGATATTGCCTTGGTGTCGGTCAATTTCCTCCCAAAAATCAGCCACTTGTTTATCAATTTCATTTACCCGATCGCTAATCCGAATAGTTGTTTCTTCCACATCGCCAACACCAGCCTTATCCATCCAACCGCTAACCTGTTGGTGAGACTCCGAACCCTCCACTAATTCCGCACCGCAGATACACCGCTGCTGCGCTAATAACTCTTCCAAAAACGGCCGCTGAATCCCCGAAAGCAACGAGCCACATTCCCGCAAACCTCCTACTATTACTTCAAATTCAGCCACCGCATCTGACAGAAAAACCGCGTAACCGCGCACAGAAATTGCTCGTTTTAGAGCATCTGTAGCCTGTACAATTTGTTGCTTAAATAAATTTTTCTGCATTTCCAATTCGTCTCGCAACTTTTGTAAATCCGCAGCACCGCTAAGTTCCAACAAGTTACCATTAACTGCTTTTTTTAACTCCCCTTGGTTCGCCAATTCCCGCTCGATTTCTACTTGTCGGCTCGAAAGTTGCTCAGCTTCTTGCTCAAATTTTTGCTTATCTTTTAAAAGTTTCTTCGTTTCAGCATTGCCAATTATATTTAAATCTGTCTCTAGAGATTTTTTTGCTTCTCCTAAATGCCGAATCGATCGATTCAACACTTCCACCCCCAGCAACTCCTTAGTAGCTTCCGCAATTTCTGCCTTCTTGTCATAGCGGACAATTTGCTCGATTCGCTCCCCGTCAAAAAAGAAATATTTATGTAAACTTTCCGGCAAAATCCGCCCGATAATATCATCGGGATGCTGATCCGGCTTCAGCCAGAGACCGTTATCTTTGGCTACATTCAGAAACAATTCAGCCTTGCCATGTTCTACAGTGTTTTCACTTTTATAAGCACGACAAATTCGTCTTGCTTGGTAGCGTGTGCTGTCGTGTTCAAACACAATTTCCGCCCAACAACCTACGGCTTTTCCCATTTCCGCCTCAGCCAGAGCGCGCTTGTTTACTAATTGTTCTTCCGCCGCAAAAGCCGCGCTAAATCTCCCGTAAAGTACCCACGTAAAGGCATTCATCAAGGCAGTTTTTCCGGCGCCGTTATTACCGTGAATTACTGTAATATTTTCCCTGCCCCAAGCTAGTTTTATTTCGGGGCTTTTGCCGTAAAATTGACGAAAGTTGCATAGAGTAATTGAGATTAACTTCATACAATTGCTTCCTTAATGATTTTTAAAATGTCATCGTTAATGTGGCGGGGAGCTCTCATGTACAGTTTATCTTTTTCAATTTCCAATACCCGCTCAATAATTTGTCGGACTTCCGGCGGCGCGCTAGTAATAGGTTCCTGTACGTCGCTGAATTCCTTATGAGTTTGATAAGAAGAACGCTTTTCTGCTAAAATGCTTGTCGGTAAGGCTGCGATCGCACTATCTTCATATCTAAATGCCATAATCAGATTTTCATGCAGATTTTCAGTCATTTTTTTTTCAAATATTAAAAACTAGCAACTCAAACTACGCTCAACTAATTCTCTATTCTTAAACATAAACCGAACCTTAATAAATGTCAAATGTCTAACAGCCCGTAATGCCTCTGAATTTGCAACAATTTCACTCTAGCTTCCCCAGCATTGTCGGCTAAATCGGCAAATTCCAAGAACCGCTTCAACTCTTTTCGCAGCAAATTGCGCTCGACTTCTAAGGTTTCTCTGCCCAAATCTGGAGGCAAAACTATCATGTCAAATAAAGTTGCCCTTTCCTTCCCCGGATGTGGTCGCAAAATGCGTCCCCTGCGCTGAATAAACTGGCGCGGATTGCTGCTGCTTGCTAAAATTACAGCATTGCGAATTGCTGGAATATCCACGCCTTCATCCAAACAGCGAATCGCGACTAAACCTTGCAATTCTCCACTCTCAAATTGCTGACGCAATCGTTCTCTTTCTGCTAAAGGAGTTGCCGCAGTATAAGTGTTAACTCGGTAGCCTAATTCTGAACCCAATAACTTCGCGGTTTCTGTTAGTTGGCGGTTGTTATTTCGGCGCCCACCTCCTTCGAGCGCACCGTCGCCGCAGTAAAATAAAGTGTGGGCTGTATCGAGACGGTGAATCATTAATTCTCGCAACGCTACTAATTTATTAGCCGCCGCTCCAATTAACCGAGCTCGCTGCATTAATAAAGTTGTTAAAGCATCATTTTCTTCTACTTTTTCATCGCCCCAAAGCGCCCAGCCAATTTTTTGAGTTAAGCGGGAATACTTGCGGGTTTCTGCTTCTGTCAATTCTACTAAAATTGGATAGTATAAATAATGTACTAAGGCTTTTTGGCGGATGGCGTCGGCTAAGGTAAGTTCCGGCTGCAAAACCGGGCCAAAATAATCTAAAATAGCTTCGGTTCCTTGTTCGTCGAAATGCCTTTCTGGGGTGGCGGAAAGGGCGAGTCGCAGTCCAATATTGCGCGGCAAACTTTCTCCTAAACGGGGCGCGCCTAAGTTGTGAACTTCGTCTCCAATAATCAGGGTTTTTTCTGGAAAATAGCGCAGTTGCGATCGCAAACTATCTCCCATTAAGGTAGCATTAGTAGTGATGATTGTGAGAAATGCTCTATCCCCCGATCGCACTTCATACAAACCCGCAGCCAGCTTATTTTGCCAACTGCGGGCGCTATCAAAAGCCAAAATAGGTTTTAAACCAAATTTCTCCGATTCGCGCGCCCACTGATTCACCAGGTGGCAGTAAGGGCAAATTACGAGCAGGACTTGCAGGTTAATTTTATTGTATAATTCAGTGGCGATCGCCAGTGCAGTAATCGTCTTGCCACTACCCGTCGCCATCTTCAGCGTACCGCGTCCCTGATTCGCAAACCAATTAGCAACCGCCACTCGCTGGTACTGTCGCAATTGCAGCGATGGCGGCATCTTCGGAAACCCAAATTGCGAATTATTAGCCGTTGAGCGATTCACCTTTAAATGCCGTTAGATGCAAAATTACCCTGACTCAACTGTAACTCATTTCTAATTAAAACTTAACAACTCAAACAAATTTGTCGCCGACAATTGCAAATCCGACAGCACATCCAGTACAGGTAAAATATCTTCATTCTCTTTAATCTCAGGTTCCTGCTGCGGTTTAAAAACAATTACCAATTCTTCTTCCGGGTCAATCAGCCAACCTAATTTAGTAGGATTCTTGAGGCAAAACAGAATCTTCTTAATCACGCGAGTTGAACTTTGATCCGGCGATAAAATCTCAATTATCCAATCTGGAGCAATTTCAAACCTATTTTCAATTTCTCCCTGAGAATTTAGAGGAATGCGCGACCACTCAAATACTGCTAAATCTGGAACAACAGCACATCCCCCAAAACAGCAGCGCAATTGGGGAAAAGCAAAAGCTAACTTTTGCGGTTTGCCAACTTGATTAATAGCGGATGAAAATTTGATTTGTAACGTGCTGTGTTTTCCTTGGGGCATAGCTTTTTGATAAATTTGACCGTCAACATACTCGCTAGCCGGCTTAGTCTCTGGCAATAGCAGAAACTCTTCCAGAGAAATCTTTGACGGAGACTGAATTGACGTTACCATAAGCCATTAACCCCTCAACAACTCCACTGCCGTCTTAAAAATTAATATCGCTGTCAGTTTCCCAATCAGCACAACTCTCCGATTCCACACCAGTAGGGTGCATCGCACAAACCAACAAATTTCCCCCGTAAACTTGACCGTGATAGTTGCGACAACCGCGACAAGCTGGCTGCTGCGTCGGCGAAGGGTCTACATAAGTAACCATCGACAAATCTATCTCATCAAATTGCGGGTCGAAGTCGCGGTAAATTTCAATTATCGGTTCGATAAATTCATTAAATAAACCGTCAAATTCATTGAAATAACCGTCAATGTCGTTAATCAGATTATTTTGTACTTGTTCAGTAAACTCTTCCGACATTTTTGCCAAAACGTCCAGCATTTCGACAAACTCTTCGCCCATTTCGCTGAAAAACTGCTCTACTTCAGAAACAGCATTTTCCATTACTCCCAAAAAATCTTTAGACCAATCTTCCATGTATTTGACAGTTGGCTATTACAAAATATTTTACAGACAGGTGCAGCCAGCCTCATGCGAAGCGATCGCACCTACTTTCAATTCTATTACCTATTGCCTGATATCCGTCCACATCTGACAGGGGAAATATTCAAAAAGGGAACTCAAGATTATTATCCTGAGTTCCCTTCCTGCTTTACTGAGCGAGCTTTTTCCTGCTTAATCCCGCTTCAGCCGCCGCAATTCCTCTTGTAAATTCTGCACTTGTTCGCGGAGCTTGTCTACGCCGCCTGTCTCTTTAGCATCTTTTGCCGAGACATCTTCTTCCTCAGAAACAATTTCAATCCGCCGAGGTTCAGCGGGTTTTTCGTTCCCAGCCGAGGCTACGGGGGGCTGCTGCTGAGCCTGTTGCACCATGTCATCAACAAAGCGGCGAGCTTCTTCCGTTGACATCTCGCCACGCTTGACTAATTCGTCTGCCAGCTTTTGGGCTTCAGTGCGTAATTCAGTTAACTTGCTGCCAGCTTTTTCACCAGCGTAGGAAGCTAGCCCAACACCAAGGTAAACTGCTTTTTGTAAAATATCTCCGAAACCAGGCATAGGAGCTACACCTCATAAAACTGGGTGAACCGGAGACCACGCCTATTACAAGCATCCCGTGTTGCTGCTACCTTCCGGTCCTGACAAGATTTGGGCGTTGGAATCGCGTGGGTCCAGTTCATTTATGAGTATAACACAGTTATTTATTCTTCAACCACACACCAGTGATAAATTTCATAAATAACGCAACCGTTCTTCACCAGCGGGTCTTCAGCGACGATCGCCTTCGCCTCATCCATCGAACCCGCCTCAAACATCAACATACCGCCGCCCCGCCGCCCCCAGTAGCCAGTTTTCGCTCGGTGTCCTTTAGAAATCAACTCTCGGACATAAGCTCTGTGAGCTGGCACGTATTGGTCAAAGACAGGCTTTTCGACAATTCCTTGCTCAATTTTGACAAACCAAGGCATTTTAAATTTTAGATTTTAGATTTTGGATTTTGGATTGTAGATTGGGAATGGAGTTTTTGGTACAAGCCTTGAGTAAATACTCGATTTTCCATACTCCGCCATTTCTTCCTCACTGCGATCGTATCCTATGAACCAGTCAAAACAGCGATTTTTTATTGCCCTAGTGCCGCCTCCCGATATTGAACAGCACATTACTGAGATTCAACAGTATTTTGCGGAACATTACAACAGCCGCGGTGCTTTGAATTCGCCGCCGCACATCACGCTGCAACCTCCTTTTCACTCGTTAGCGGAGGATGTTCCCAAATTAGAGGAAAGTTTGAACCAGTTTTCTGCAAATCGGCCGCCCATTCCCGTTACTCTATCCGGTTTTGCTGCTTTCGCGCCCCGCGTCATTTACGTTGATGTTGTCAAATCGCCCGAATTGCTGGAAATTAACAAAAATTTGATGAGTTATTTGGAGGCAAATTTGGGAATTGTCGATCGAGTTTCTCAAAGTCGCCCATTTGTACCGCACATGACAGTAGCGTTTCGCGATTTAACTAAAGAGAATTTTCAAACGGCTTGGTTGGAATTTGCAGGGCGATCGCTCCACTTTGAGTTTACCGCTTCGGCGTTAACTTTACTGCTTCACGACGGCAGTCGGTGGAACATCAGCCACCAATTCCCGCTTTCAGCCTAAACTCTCTCCCTTCTCTTTCTTCGCGTCCTTCGCGTCTTCGCGGTTCGTTTTTTCCAAAAAATCTTATTAGCAAATCATAATTAATCAACACTTCGGACAGTTTCAGGGCTGACTCGCGGGGGGCGAGAAACCCGGTTTCTACGAGTTTTGCGCCGAGGAACGAGAAATATTCGTAGAAACCGGGTTTCTGAAGTCGCAAGTGCGTCCACAAACCTGATGAGTTTAGTCCTCATAGCTGGTAAAAGTATAGTCATCTATTACATGACATGGGAGGCCTTCGGTCCCTCCCCCTTCACTTTTACTTTGAGCGGATTGACCCGCATTGGCCCAGCTACGCAGCTCCCTATCCCATTGCTCAATGCTTTTGGGAGTGCTTTTGCCACGATCATGTAATACCCATTCACGGAGCGCATTAATTAACAAACCATCTGCGGTTTTGTACAAACCTCTGTGGATGTGTTTGCCAATCGGCTAGCTGCATGAGTGATAGGTGTGGCCCGTAAATAAAGACCGCGTTGAAAGCGGTTGCTTGGGCAGTCCAAATCCTTCTGTTCAGTCAGCATATACTACTCCTGACTATCTTTGACGAGAAACTTAATGAAGTTTTACAATACCAATTTTTTATGAGGCCCCGTAGAATCTGATCCCCCCTAGCCCCCCTTAATAAGGGGGGGACAAGATTATTCTCAAAGTCCCCCAACAATCAGGGGGATTTAGGGGGATCGAGATATGTGCAACTTCAGATTAAATTGGTATCACTACAAACCTGTTTAAAATTAAAGGCAATCACAACTTACCGATTCATCTTATTCGGAGTTGCAAGTGCCACAGTTCCATAAACCGAAATTCCCGACTCTTCCAATATTTGAATTGCCGACTTAACCGTAGTACCGCTAGTGTAAATATCATCAACTAACAGCACTCGATCGCGCGGGCGCCGGCGGCGAAAATCTTTCCCCAAACCTAAAGCATTTTTCATTTCCGCTTGTCGCTGCTGTGGCGTCAGAGCGAATAAAGCCTGAGTATTTTTCACCCGATCCAAACCGTGCCGCTGCAAAGGCAAACCAGTCAGCTCACAAAAACTTTCAGCCAAAAGTTCCGCCTGGTTAAAACCGCGCTCCTTGAGCTTTTCTTTGTGCAGGGGAATCGGTACAACTGTTAAATTGTCTATAGCTAATTCAGGAAAACTCAGCCAAGCTTCCGCCAGCCAGCCGCCTAGAGGTTTCGCTAATTGCGGATTGTCGTCATATTTCAAAGCTGCGATCGCCCGTTTGAGAGCCCCGCCATACTCACCCCACACAAAAACACGCTGCTCTGAATGCCAAAATCGACCGGGATCGCTTAACTGACATCGCTGAAGTTGCTTGTGACAGTACGGACACAACTCTCCGGCGGCCGGTCGCTGACAAAGAGGACAGTTAGACTTAAGAAATAGATTGAGAAAAGATTTGACTAATCCCGTCCATTTTCGCTTGTTCATCCTAAAATTATCGTAAGTGATTAATGGGAAAAACTTTCAACTTCAATCAGTTTCCACCGACAGGCTCGCAGCGTGAAAAACCTCTACTGGTTAGACAAAATTCAACCTTCAGACCGAGATGCAGTGGGAGAAAAAGCATTTTACTTGAGCTGTTTGCTCCAGAAAAATCATCCTGTTGTACCGGGTTTTGTCGTGCCGGCTACAACATTCTGGCAGTTTTTAGAGTCGATCGAGTGCCTAGAACCGCTGTTTGCTGACTGGCCACACTCTTCCCTGCACTTGAATGTCGATGAACCCAGACAACTGCAATCGATCGCCCGCAGCATCCGCCACCAAATCCTCGCCGGCAAACTGCCAGATTCACTGCTCTCCACCCTAGAGTCTGCGGTTGCTCAACTCAACTCACAGTCAAACTTAAACTCCACAGCCTTAATTTTTCGCCCTTCCCTGACTTCCTGGAACCCGAAAACAGTCGGCATTCTGGAATCTCAGGCAGTACGGGCAGAACCCGAAGCCATTGGGGCCGGACTCAAACGAGCTTGGGCAGAAATGTTCAGAGCCCGAAGTCTATTTTACTGGCAGCGGTGCGGCCTGCGGGTACAGCAAATCAATCCCGCAGTTTTGGTGCAGCCACTTCAAGAAGCGATCGCCGCGGGCGAGGTGAAAACAAAGGCGGGTGCACAGTGGGAAGTCCAAGCCACCAGCGGTTTGGGATTGTCCCTGGCTAGGGGAGAAACCATCCCCGATTACTATCAAGTGCAGCCGGAAACAAGCGCGGTTAAATTCCAGCGGATCGGTTACAAAACATTAGCCTACAATCTCAAAGTCGGCGATGGTGAACCGAAAAAAAAACTGCTACTGGGCAAGTTTGCTGCTTTCCCAATTCCCGATTCTCCATTTATAATTCCTGACTTTGCTGACTGTTGCGTGCAAGTTTTAGCGCTGGGAGAGGAAGCACAAACAGAATACGTTTTAGAGGAATGGCAACTGCAAGAAATCATTGAATTGAGTAAAAAAGCGAGCGCAGAATTTGACTCGGATTTAATTTTGGAGTGGACGCTCAACCAGACAGCAAACAGCGGCGAACCGCAGTTTTATTTCACTCAAGTTCGTCTTGTGAAAGGGGAAAAAGCTGCGCCGGTAGAGGAAAATTCGAGATCCCTCCGGCAGCCAAACTCGATCGCGCCAGCCCGAACTCCTGCGATACTTAGAGGTGTGGGAGCAGCATCGGGAAAAGCCGAAGCAATTGCCCAAGTTATGACTAATTCCCACCCAGAAAACGCGGAATTCTTAGCGGGAGGCATTTTGGTAGCCCCGACAATCGATCCGAATTGGCTGCCTTGGCTGAAGGTGGCTGCTGGGGTGGTTGCGGAACAAGGAGGCATGACCTGCCACGGCGCCATTTTAGCGAGAGAATTGGGGATTCCCGCCGTTGTGGGAGTGGCCGGGGCCACTCGGGCGATCGCCTCGGGCGATTCGGTTTTGGTAGACGGCGATAGCGGAGAAGTTTTTGCCCTCACTCAACCGGATGCGATCGAGACAGGAGACAGCCGCCGACTTCGGGACACAGCAAAAAAGGCAGATATATACAGTACAGCAGCAAAAATGTCAATAGCCAAGCACCAATCTTCTACCTCCGATCGATCGTCCAATTGGGCGTCTAAAGCTCGACAATCTGAGTCTACTCAATATGTTTGGGGCCCACCAACGGCGACTCAACTGCTAGTTAATGTCAGCCAAACAAGTTCGATTGACCGCCTCAAAAATCTGCCAATAGACGGCATCGGATTGCTGCGATCGGAATTAATGGCATTAGAAGCTTTGGACTGTCAAAATCCCAAAGTTTGGCTACAAGACGGCCGCCAATCGGAATTTGTCGATCGCATGGCGGATTGCCTCAGCTTGTTTGCTGCTGCCGTTTCGCCGCAGCCAATATTTTATCGATCTCTCGATTTACGCGAGTCAGGCGTCCACGGCAGTTTCAGTTATACCTTTGAACCGGAATTATTTGATTGGGAACTGTGCGTACTTCAAAAAGTCTGCGAGTCAGGTCATACTAATGTTAATTTAATTTTGCCTTTCGTGCGCTCGGTTGAGGAGTTTATCTACTGCCGCCAGCGCTTAGAAACAGTTTGGAAAAACCGCTCGCCCGAATTTCTACTGTGGATTATGGCGGAAGTTCCTTCGGTGTTATTTTTATTACCAGATTACGTAAAAGCCGGAGTTCAAGGAATTTCTATCGGCACTAACGATTTAACCCAATTGCTGTTAGGCATTCACCGCAACTCCGAACAGGTAGCAGGTGCATTCAACGGGCGCGATCGAGCAGTGATGAGGGCGATCGAACAATTAATCAAACAGGCCCGGGCCGCCGGGATTCCTTGCTCAATCTGCGGCGACGCTCCCGCATTGTATCCCGATACAGTTGAATCCTTCGTGCGGTGGGGGATTTCGTCTATTTCGGTCAATGTCGATGCTGTAGAACAAACTAGCAGGGCGATCGTCCGCGCCGAACAGCGCCTGCTGCTAGAAGCCGCTCGATCGATAATTAACAATTAACAACTCCCGGACGCACTTGACCCCAGAAATCCGGTTTCTACTCTCAATCATACCTTTGACAAGCAGCCACCCGCTCAGAAATCGGCTTTCTAGACAACCCGTGCGTCCAGGAATATTAACAACTACAGAAATCCGGTTTCTAATTATATAGCAACCGCCCAGACAGTGAGGACATTTTTAATTGGTGAAGCCCTTGCTTTTATTGCTTTTACTGCTTCTGCCTTCTGCCTTCTGCCTTCTGCCTTCTGCCTTCTGCCTTCTGCCTTCTTTTTCCTTCCGCTATCAAAAGATTTGATTTTAAAGCTAAGATAGAAATATCGCCAACCCTTTACCCGGAGGTAAAAACCGTGAAATCAAAAATTATTGCAACCGCAGCAATACTTGCCGCCCTGGGCTTTCTGCCTCCTCACCCAGCATTATCTCAACCTGCAACTGACGGTGGCAAAAAACCCGGGTTCTGGCAACCTCAAGCGCAGGTTGACAATACTCGCAACATTACCCTAAGACTGTTAAATGAAACTGGATTAAACCTAGAATACGGTCAATCAGATGCCAGCTTGTCATCTTTGCCCGTCGGAACCAGCAAAAACATCATTGTTCGTATCAGCAATCGCACCGGCGATATTGCCAATATTCCGATTAATGCCACAACAGGAACCACAACTTTGAAATACGACTATAACGTTGACTCGCAGACAAACATTGTGACGATTCGCATCACCAGAGCAGACGGCAGCACTAGGCAAGACCGATCAGTTTATATTGATGAAAAAGGGCGAGTTTACTCTTTCTAAGATTAACGCTCATCAACCCGGTTTATTCTAATAAATCTTGGTTTGATCGGCGATGTATCGGAAGCATCCCGGTTTGGTAAAAAGCGTTTTTTTTAGGAGTGCGCTCATCCTGCAAAGCTTTGCCTATATATCTGGCTTGGAACACCCTGCAAAGCTTTGCCTATATATAGCCTTTCGAGCTCTCATATGAGGTACTCAGGGAGCATCTCATATTTGTAAAAATACTTCTTCTGGCTCCTTCCTTCTTCTGGCTCCTTCCTTCTTCCTCTTTCCTTCTTCCTCTTTCCTTCTTCCTCTTTCCTTCTTCCTCTTTCCTTCTTCCTCTTTCCTTCTGCCTCCTGCCTCAAAACTCCAATTTCTAGCGGAGGGCTGCAAAGGTGAGATGCTCCCGGTACTCATGGCCTCCGTGGCCTCCGTGGCCTCCGTGGGCATACCTTACCACGCTTGAGAACCGCTATATATCTCGCTTAGATATCTCACAGCGAACACTCCGATGTAAAAGTGCGTAAATTATGTTTCAAAAAGTATGAATCAAGTGCAGCCCCTTTCCATCGCAGGCATTTACGAAGTGTGTATTGGCGTAGCCGATGCGATTCCACAACTGCAATATTGGGAGCAATTTGGATATCGGATCGGTAAAATAGGAGAATTCTCGGCATCCGAAGCTGGCGAATTATATGGAGTTAGTTCAAAAGTGCGATCGATTCGACTCTATCACCAAGATGCGGATCACGGATTAATTCGCTTGATGATTTGGGAAAAACCTACAAACGATGGTTTGCAAATGTCGTCAATGAAGGTGAAAGGCAACCGTTGGGCAACTACTTTAACTGCTGATTTGTTGAATATACTCAACCATGCCGAAGAGGCTGAATCTGCCAATTTGCAGGTCAAATATACATCCCCGCACTGGAAGATTATTTACAACAAAGAGCAAAAACCGTGTCCTTTTGTCGAGGCGGCTGTCGGAGTGCGTGAGATGATGCTTTTGCAGCCTTTGAGTCGGCAAGTTTTTTTTCAAAGATTCAATTATGCTTTGCCTAATTACGGGAAAATCAATTCAAATGCTCTTTTAAAAACCAGTCAAATTACCCACATGGGAATGGTAATTCAAGATGACAGCAAAGAAACGCTGCTATTTTATGAAGAAGTTCTGGGGTTGATTCGGGCGCGCGATGTAGAAACTACCTTTGACTCTTCCCTCGCCGGAAGGGAGATTTTTGAGCTTCAGTCTGGGGAAGGATTTGTGGTGACAGCTTTTGATGACCCCCGATCGTCGAAAACAGATTTTAAGGCCGCGCGATCGGGTAGACTGTATATTCTGAGGTTTCCGAGTTCGATCGCACTAAGCGATCGATTTGAGCGCGCCAATCCCGGATGTTTGGGAATGTCGCTGTACACATATCGAGTGTCTAGTATTGCAGAATATTTGGAGCGAGTCAAAGCCAGCAAGGCACAAAAAATCACAGAAATAGTCGCTAATGAATTTGGGGAACAAAGTTTTTCCTTCATTGCACCTGACGGATATTTTTGGACATTGATAGAATCAGGTTTGTAGTGAAGAATGCAAGTCTTAATAAAAATCACAAGACTTGCATTCTTCACTACAAATTAATTTGACTGATATCAGTTCCGGTTACACTCCTTATGATATAGAGGAGACTGCACGTGCCGCTTCCCTACGCCAGATTAATTGTAGGGGCACGGCAGTGCCGTGTCCTGGCTGTAAGTAATATTAATTCCGATGCTACCGGATTTGATATGATGCGGTAATGTCCTGGTGCGCGCACCCTACATTGACAGTTCGCGATCGCACTCCGACTGCTCGAAACCGGGGAAAGATGGACGAAAAGACGCGTTTGGGCCTGCAGATTCAGTAAAAAACCCGGTTTCGCATGGGCCGCCATGCGATCGCGAACTGATTGAGGGCATTCATCTATTATGAGCTTATGCTTCCGGTGCTGGCAGAGGGAATCTTTCTCCCGCGAGATAAGCATCAAAGTTCTGTTGAAAATAAATCCAAGAAGTCATATCTTCCACATCTAATTGCGATTTCGGCGCATCTTTATACAAAGGAATGCGAGTTTTGATTTCATCTTGCAGCAATTGAGGTAATTCTGTCCAACTCTTGACTTTGGAACCCGTGGCACTGTAAATCATGTTACCGGGTCGATTTCCCATTTTCATCCATGCCAGCCACGGCCCGATTCTATCCCAACTCAGAATTACTTGAGAAACTGAGACAAGTTCGGGATTTAATAATTCTGCTGTGGGCACTGTCAGCTTAAATAATTCTGCTGCTTGATAGATGGGATTTGGACTGTAATCAACAAATCTGGCATCCTCAGCTAAAGGATTAGGATAGTTGGGAAATAAGTCAAAGACAAAAGTCGTAATTTCAGGCTCTACTTTAGCCGGGAAAATTCCTTTAAAATTCCCTTGGACGGGGTTGTTAGCAACGTGAGCAACCGTTAGGGTTTCTCCTGTCCAAGGGTTCTCCCATTTGTGGAGAATTTTTCCGCTGTTGGGGTCTAGATAGTAAGTTAGTTCTCGCGAGGTGAATTTCCAGCCGCCCTCGCCGTCAGCAATACACCTGCTTGCACTCATGCCAAGTATTTTGAACAAGCGCTTTTTCGGTTCGTTGGGAACAAAAGAGTAAATATAACCGTTCCAGGTGAGAAATGTTGCTTCACCGTCTAGGGAACTGCGCGTTTTCACCCATTCTTGGGCATCAAATTCTTGTAATAAAACCATACCGCAGGCTCCTGTAAATAATCGATGTTTTTGTGCAGCGGAGTTGACATTTCATCCCCAAAATCAACTGCTGGTAGCAATTCGGCGCTACTGGCGCACTGGTGCATCAGGTGGGTTTCGAGAGGATGTCAACCGCCGCATCGCAGACTAATATCCGTCGTTTCTCTTGATACCTGCGCCTCGATTTCCCTCTTCTTTCGGTTTAGCTTTGTTCACTCGCAAGGGACGCCCCATCCACTCTGCACCGTCTAATTCGGCAATTGCAGCGTCTTCTTGGGCATCCTCCATCATCTCAACAAATGCAAAACCGCGCATCCGACCGGTTTCCCTGTCGGTAGGCAAGACAACTCGCTTGACTGTGCCGTGTTCTGCAAATACTGCTTTCAGGTCTTCTTCGGTGGCGCGGTAAGACAGATTTCCAATGTAGATAGTCATGTCGATCGAACTGAACTTGTTGTGCTATACATAATAACCTGTTAATTTAACTGTCAAGTGCTATCTACCATACAACTGGGCGATCGACTCTGACTAAAATGGTTTGCCGCATTGACCGAAAGCATCCAGGATACAAGCCCCCGGATTTATGCGTGGATAAATAAAAAACCTGTATCCGATAAATAAGCCCCCAAATTTATCCGTGGGGTTAATGCTTCAAATCTAAAATCTAAAATCTAAAATCTAAAATCGATTGACCAACCCTTGGTAATGGCTGCAATAGTTAGCTTAATCACAACTCATATCCTCATTCATCCGCAGGGCGAGTCAGGATATGAGTTTTGGGGCGGCGAGGAATCCCACCCGTGAACAATACTTGATTTTAATCTGATCAGTGATAGGTGGGCGACGAATCACCAAGCATCTTCGGAAACAAAGCGACTAACAAGGTATAGCAATCCTCGCATCATTTGTGAATTTCTTACGGACTCCCCGCGGCTTCGGGGAGGGTTGGGGAGGGGTAAAAAAATTACGATTTATTTAGGATTGCTATATGGTTCATAAAGTTCTAATATATAGCAATCCTAAATGATTTGTGTAATTCTTGTAGGGGCAAACCCACGCCCGGTTGCCCCGCCTTGGGTGGGGTAGGCACGGGGAGTAGGGGTAGCACTACCCCTACATATTTTTACAACTGATTTAGGATTGCTATAAGTTAATTTAAGAAGGAAAATGATACAATTAGATTTGATACTTTTTATGCTCCGGCAACCTACCGAAACAATGAAAAAATGCTTTGGTAATGATGAAAAATGGTCATAAAAAGAGGCAAATCAGTAAATAAAGTAATCAAAAAGAAAGGCGAAAATAATATACTTGTCGCCCCCTTCGCCTGATTTATCATAAGACTGAAAAATTATGGTCAAAACTTACAAATATTTTCGGTTTTATCAACACAACAAATTATCAATAATTAGGAAAGGCGATCGAGTTTGCATTCCGTCAACTTTCTCAGCAAGATATTGGGAACTGGTTTACACACTGCTGTTATTGTTCTTCATCTATCTGAGAAAGGCTATACGGGAATCGCTTGTGTCTGTGCAGACTTTCTAGCGGGAAGTGAGCAATTCAATCTAGCCAAATCTGGAAATCCCGTAAGGGAAAAACGCGAAAAGCCAAACAGTGAAGTTTGGAAGCCCACGCCATAACTGTAATCAGTTTGGCGTTGGGAGGATGTTACTGCTTTTCCTTAGTCGATCGAGATTGACTGAGGCCCCGTGCTTTTACCGTTGGTGGGTTCGGCTGGGGGAGTAGTGTAGGAAGTTGAACCAGCTTGCTCGTCGATCCAGCTTTTAACGGGATCTTCGTGAAGGTTGAGTCGAAGCAGGCCAGATAAAAATCCGCCCGCGAAGGCGATCGGCTGTTCGATCAATTCTTTCGCCATTGGGATGAGTTCGTCGAGGAACATTCAAGAGTCTCCTTGTGCTGCAGGGGTTCTACCTTAACTGTATCGTTTGTACTGCGATGCTGGCAGCGGCCTACAAAAAACCTTCCAGCGCTGAAGATGGGCGATCCTCTTCGAGGGCTTCGCTAACGGGCAATTTTTCGGCTAATGACTTACAATGCTAATCAAATTGCTGCAAAAATTTTATGTGCCGTTTGCTTGGCTACCTCGGGGAGCCGATTTTACTTGATGCTATTCTGTACAAGCCGGAACATTCCCTAATTGTGCAGAGTTACGATCCCCGCGAAATGACTTCTGGCCTACTCAATGCTGACGGTTTTGGTATTGGTTGGTATCACCCGCACCTAGATACTGACCCGTTTACCTATAAAAATGTACAGCCAATTTGGAGCGACATTAACCTTCCGAGTATCAGTCGATACGTTGAATCTGGATGCGCGATCGGATATGTTCGCAGTGCAACTTCAGGACAACCTGTAGATTTGAGCAACTGTCAGCCGTTTCAGAACGATCGCCTGCTGTTCGTACACAACGGCTTCGTGAAGAATTTTCGGCAAACTCTTTACAGACCAATTCGCGATCGGCTCAGCGATACCCTGTATCAATCAATTAACGGTACTACAGACTCAGAGCATATCTTCGCCTTGTTTGTCAATGAATTGACCGCCGGAAATCTGACCATACAAGCTGCTTTGCAAAACTCCCTGAAAACTTTGGCAGAGCTAGCAAACTTTCACCAAGTAGAATTTTCAGCTAATATAATTATCAGCGACGGACACCAGCTCGTTGCCTCTCGCTTTGCTTCCCAAAAAACCCCTCCTTCCCTCTATTGGCTGCGAGACGATTTAAATTTCCCAAATTCTGTCATCATTGCTTCTGAACCTTTATTTGCTGGCAATTGGCACGAGTGTCCAGTCCAGAGCATTATCAGTACCGGAGTAGAGCGTGATATCGAAATCTATCCAATCTTGTAGAGAGGCAATTTATCGCGATTTGCAGCAGTGTCGCAGCGGCACTTTCAAGCTATTTGCAGACATCGATTATGATACTTTTTGCCGTCAAGCTCATCCTGATTTCAGTCCAGTTGGCTGGCACTTAGGCCACATTGCTTATACTGAGGATTTGTGGCTGTTGCAACGATGTGCTGGCTTGGAACCTGTGTTTCCTCAGTATCACCAACTGTTTGCTGCTGATATTTTGCCGAAAAAACAACGGGTTTTTCTGCCGAGGTTACCTGAAGTTGAATTATATCTGGACGCGGTGAGAAAAAAGCTGTTAGATTATTTGGAAGTAGCGCCGATCGACGAGCAAGAACGTCTCTGGCGGTTTATTATTCAGCACGAAAGTCAGCACTGCGAAACTGTTGCTTTCGTGTTGCAAATGCACAGGAAAAAGGAAGGAACGCACGACACGGATTTGGACACGGATACACGGATTAATTCTCTACAACAGCGAGGAATAAAGCAGCAGAAATTCCCAATGCCCAATGCCCAATGCCCAATTCCCAATGCCCAATTCCCAATGCCCAATTCCCGATACCCAATTACCGATTCGGCGATTGAAATTCCGGGCGGGGAATTTTACATGGGAAGCGATGCTGCTGAGGCTTTGGATAATGAGCGATCGCGCCACCTGTGTTATTTAGAAGCATACTCGATCGATCGCTATCCCGTCACTTGCCGTCAATACCAAGATTTCATGGAATCCGGCGGCTATCAAAACCCTGATTGGTGGTCAGCGGACGGGTGGAAATGGCTGCAAGGCGAAGCCGTCTCTCAACCGCTTTACTGGTCAGAAAATCCAGCTTTCAACAACCATCCAGTTTGCGGAGTGAGTTGGTACGAAGCCGAAGCTTACTGCAACTTTATCGGCAAGCGTTTGCCATCGGAAGCCGAATGGGAAAAAGCGGCAAGTTGGGATGCCACAAATCAAACATATCGCATCTATCCTTGGGGAGAAGAACCGCCAAACGGCAGCCTGTGCAATCACGGCAATAATATTGCCAATACCTCGCCAGTTGATGCCTTCCCTAAAGGAGCAAGTGCGATCGGCTGCTATGATATGTTGGGCAATGTTTGGGAGTGGACTGCTTCAAGCTTTGACGCCTATCCGGGATTTGAAAGTTATCCTTACAGGGGATATTCTCAAGTTTATTTTGATGGAGAACACCGGGTTTTGAAAGGCGGGAGTTGGGCAACTTTTCCGCAGGCACTGCGATCGACCTTTCGGAATTGGTACTATCCGGGCGTGCGGCAAATTATTGCTGGTTTTCGCTGCGCTAAGTAGTTCGCTATTTCATTATAATTATCGAGTGCACGGCTCCGTGCGCTCCTTGGTTCTTAGTGAAGACTAAAGTCCTCAATACACTCGCTCGGACTAAAGTCCTCCCTACTAACTTATAACGGTTCTTTTACGGATACCATATAAAAGGATTGATGGGGAATTAGGGACAAATTTGTTTGCGAAATGCTAAAGCTTTGATCGGGTAAAAATATTAAATAAAAAAACTTTTGTGAAGTTTTTTATAATTTTAGTTGAAAATTTTTAAGTTTTATTTAAGTTTTAATTGTGGGTGCGAGATCCATCTGGTGAGATAATACAGAACCGAGAGCGACATGAAAAACCTCACTTGAGCGCGATATTTGGCAACGCGACTGCGTGCTATACCCATATATATGTGCATCTAAAAATTACTTTATGAAATCCCCAAGACTGTCCGACACGACAAACTCAGCCTCAACGAAGGAAAACCGGCTGCATTTAGAGCGGCTGGTGAGCGCTGCGGCACTGACACCCGCAGAAATCAATGCTGGCAGCGATGCAGTTAGCGGGTTGACTCAAACCCCCAAATCCCTGCCTCCAAAGTATTTCTACGACGATCGCGGCTCAAACCTGTTTGAGTTGATTTGCCAGTTGCCGGAATACTACTTGACACGCACTGAGACGGCAATTTTGCAGGGGTGCGCGGGGGCGATCGCCAATTTAACGGGCCCTTGCCAAATCGTCGAACTCGGCAGCGGCAGTTCCACCAAAACTCGGATTCTCCTTGATGCTTACAGTCAACTGGAATATCCCCTGCACTATTTGCCGATCGATATCAGTCCTACTATCCTAGAAAGCAGCGCTTGTCAACTGTTGGCAGATTATCCGTCGCTCCAGATTCACGGACTTGTCAGCACATACGAATTAGCCTTAGCTAAAATTGCACCGTCGCCGTTGCCAACCCGAATGATTTGCTTTCTCGGCAGTACCCTCGGCAATCTCAACGCTCAAGAATGCGATTTATTCTTCTCGCAAATTGTCGGTGCACTGCAGCCGGGAGAGTATTTTTTGCTGGGAATTGACTTGGACAAATCTAAGGATATTTTAGAGCCTGCCTACGATGACAGTCAAGGAGTAACGGCAGCATTTAACTTGAATATGCTGCGACATTTAAATCGAAAATATGAGGGAAATTTTGATTTAGCACAGTTCGAGCATTGGGCTTTTTACAATCAAGAGGAATGTCAAATTGAAATGCACTTGAAAAGTAAAAAAGCGCAAACAGTGCAGTTGCGTTCTCTCAATTTAACAATTGAATTTGCAGCGGGAGAAACTATCCGCAGCGAAATATCGCGCAAGTTTAATCTCAATACTGTAAAAAAAGAACTGTCGCAGCGTGGTTTAATGCCAGTGCAGGTTTGGACAGATCCAAATCAGTGGTTTGGCTTGATGCTTTGTCAGATGTCAGTTGACAGTTGACCGTTGACCGTTGGCAGTTGGCAGTTGGCAGTTGGCAATTGCCAATTGTTATTTGTTATTTGTTTTGAATATCTCCCAATAATCAGTAACTACTGACTTCTGACTACTGACTTCTGACTTCTGACTTCTGACTACTGACTTCTGACTTCTGACTACTGACTTCTGACTTCTGACTTCTGACTACTGACTTCTGACTACTGACTTCTGACTACTGACTTCTGACTACTGACTTCTGACTACTGACTTCTGACTACTGACTTCTGACTTCTGACTTCTGACTTCTGACTTCTGACTACTGACTACTGACTACTGACTACTGACTTCTGACTTCTGACTTCTGACTACTGACTACTGACTACTGACTACTGACTACTGACTTCTGACTTCTGACTTCTGACTACTGACTACTGACTACTGACTACTGACTACTGACTACTGACTACTGACTAATTAACAAATCGGCCGCTGTCCGGGTTTGACGGCGTGAATGTACTCACTGCCGGAGGTTGGCCATCCCCGCTTATAATAAGCTTCCTCCGGCTTCCCCCAGCCCAACTGCAACAAAATTTCCAGAAAATCCAACTTTTCCCACTTGGAGAGATTGGCCCATTCTGTGCGCTGGGCTATAGCTTCTACATCAATCGGCTCGATCGATCGAAAATCCTTCCCGCTGTTAATGCTTAAATACAAATCCATCCCCGCAGTTACCTGCTGCCAGAATTCCAACATAGAAATCTTAGCTGCCTTCAGCGTTATCAAATCAACCGGTAGAGCTATTAATTCGTCATCCACTGCCGGATAGCGTAGAGTATTGCCTTTAACCGCCATTTCCCGCCAGACAATCCCAGAAACTTGATGTTCCCGCTGGTATTCGTGCACAGCCGCCTTAAAATTTTGATAAGCAGTGAACTTCTGAACTCCCTCAGATTTGAGAAAGCGGTCAATCACGGGGTTGCCTGTAGCAGGAGTTTCAGTCAAGTTGAGGCGCCGCCCATGCAAGCAGGCTTGGCGCTCTTCTTCGAGGATTTTAATGAGTTCCGCCGTGCTGTAGACCTTGGACATCTTTATTGAGGCAAAATCAAGATATTGGCTGATATTCGGCTGGTTTTCTCGACTAATCTTCGGTAAAGATAGTTTGGCTGTTCTGGGCAATATTCAGTTTTGCCGTTATTCTAACTTTTCTTGCTGCTTAATTCTAGTGTGAGAGTTTACAGGAGTCGATCCGCGAAATCCCGACAGCCTCTTAAAAAAAGCAGTTAAGGAATGAGAATTAAATAACTTCCACTCTTGAAAGTGGGATGGGCGTCCCGCCCGTCCTTTTTGGACGGGCGG
>NZ_JAUBUJ010000056.1:4844-53763 GCF_036705405.1 Microcoleus sp. B13-B6 | reverse complement strand
GCCCGCCCTTTCTGGACGGGCGGGACGCCCATCCCACAAGAACCATCAAAATTCTAAGTTATTTAATTCTCATTCCTAAGAGCAAGTCTGAAAACTAAAGCTAAATTTAGATTGGATACGGCCTTTCAAAGGAGGTGGCGTGGTGCGGTGTCTCTACAAAAAAAATTCTAGGGACACCGCACCGCGCCGTGTCCCTAATCTTTTCTACTAACAACTGTCCGCTGACTACTGCGCGCTGAGTTAGTCTTTAACTTTGCTGACAGCTTTTTTGACTTGTTGCTCAAAGGATGTAGCTTGTGTATTGGAAGGATTTTTCATTTTTTCAATGTCAGCGTCTCCCTGAACTTCGTTGGGCCCTTTGCTGGCTTTTTCTTGAGTTTCTTCCAAGGACATCGGTTTTTTCAGGACAACTTCTTGAGATTCTTTTTCGATACCCAAAAGTTGGTCTTCACCTTTGGTGGGGCTGCTGGTAATGGCAAAAGCCGGGAAAGCATTAGACACAAACATCAAGGCACAAAAACAAACAGCTATTAAAGTGCGAACTAAACGCTTGGCAGGGAGGTTAAAGCTGATAAAAGACATACACAATTTCTCCGTTTTTACAATTTTTAATTGCTGAGATTGTTAACAGGCTGAAGCTCACTCAAATTCTGCACAATCTTTTACTCAAGTTTGATAAAAGCAACCGTTGCTTTTTTTCAAATTGAGCTAACATATAATATTTAGCTGAAAAAGCTGGTAGTTGAAATCCTTCTCAGGGAATATTTCTAGATGACGGGCGTGGGTCGCCCCAAGAAATTTATGTAAAAGGCACTTGTGTAGAATCAAAAAAATTCTACATAAGTGCCTTCGGATGCGCCTCACATAGCGGTATAAATCTCAGTAACTGGTTTGATCGTGGGGTGGCGGCGGGTTTATTTAGCCTGTTTGCAATGTGAGAGGGCGCTTGAGTCAACCCGCAGAGCGATTTGTTGAAAATGTTGCAAGATATTAAGATGCGCCCGACTATCCACTGACTAATGACTAATGACTAATGACTAATGACTAATGACTAATGACTAATGGCTGCTGCTGTCGCACGGGAACTTGACATTTTGCTAGATAAGTTTTAATTTCTCCTACACTGAGTTGCCCGTAATGCAGCAGGGAAGCCAGCAGTGCAGCTTCTGCTTTGCCCTCAGTCACGGCTTCGTAGATGTGGTGACAGTTGCCGGCGCCGCCGGAAGCAATGACGGGAATTTCGACAATTTCGGCAATGCTTCGGGTTAATGCCAAATCGTAACCGGCTTGAGTGCCGTCCGAGTCCATGCTTGTCACCAGAATTTCGCCGGCGCCGCGCTGTTCGGCTTCTTTGGCCCAGGCGATCGCATCTTTGCCGGTATTTTCTCGCCCTCCGCGCACGTACACGTCCCAACCAGGATTATCTGCGTCTTGCCGTTTGCGAGCGTCGATCGCCACTACAATGCACTGATTACCAAATCGATCGCTCGCTTTGTCAATTAAACTCGGATCGCGCACCGCCGCCGAATTAATACTCACCTTATCCGCGCCCGCCCTCAACAAACTTTTAATGGTGTCTAAGGATTGGATGCCGCCGCCCACCGTCAAAGGGATAAATACTCGATCGGCCGTGCGGTACACCACATCGATCATAATATTCCGGTCTTCGTGAGTCGCCGTAATGTCCAGAAACACCAACTCATCAGCACCCGCATCATTGTAAACCTGAGCCATTTCTACTGGATCGCCAGCATCCTGAAGATTGACAAAATTGACACCTTTGACCACGCGACCGGCTTTCACATCCAGACAAGGTAAAATTCTTTTCGACAACATACAATTCTCTTCCAATTTAACTTACTCGGCGGGAAGTCCCCCGCTATAACTGTACTCATCTTAGCGGTGGAATGAAAGCCAGGGTTATTTTTTGCCGTCCTGTTTGCGGTCTTGACTCCTAGCTGGAAAACGAGTTAGACAGGCAAGAAATAACCAATCTCTCAGCTATCACAAGACGGTAACAATAAATAAAATTCGTTTTAAAAATTTGATAAATCATCATAAATGTCGCAACGATTGCCACAACCAAGCCGTCAATCGATTTTAGATTTTAGATTTTAGATTTTAGATTTTAGAATTGAAGCATTAACCCCACGGAGAAATTCGGGGGGCAAGTTTCATCGGATACAGATTTTTTATTTCTGGGTCCTGAGTCTGCTTTCGGAATGAATCCGGGGGCTTGTATCCTGGATGCTTTCGGTCAAAAGCGAGATATAGGCCATTTAGCAGCTTACTCTAGCATAGAGGATTTTTACTCTTAGTGGTTCCCTCGGCTCCTTACCACCACTTAATCTCAGAACAACAGAACTTAATCAGTCCGATTCGGGGTCTGCTAAAAAATTATTAATATTATTCAAAACGTTTCTGCTGGAATAAACTTTGACACGCCACAGCTTCTTGCTGTTTTGCCCGATTTCTTAAAAATCGCTGCTCGTCATAAGAATGGCGATGTAAAATAGGCACTTTTCTAAAAATAGTTTTTTACAGTGCAATTATGCTCACTGGTTTTACTTTGGGAGTATCACTTCTGCAGGCAGTATAAGAGTAAAAGTAGAACCCTTACCCACCTCGCTTTCAACCAACGTATCTCCACCCATAATCCGAGACAAATTTCTAGTAATTGCTAATCCTAATCCAGTCCCCCCATACTCTCGTGTAGTTGAAGGATCAGCCTGGGTGAATGGTTGAAACAGTTTTTCCATTCGTTCTGGAGCTATGCCAACGCCAGTATCACTTATCTTAAATAAAATATAGGGAATGGCTGATTTCTGTTCTTCTCCATCGGCTATTCCAGATTTTCTATATCTTTTTTCTACCTTAATAGTAATTATGCCTTTTTTTGTAAATTTGCTGGCATTACTAAGCAGATTAAATAAGCTCTGACGTACCTTAGTTAAGTCGGTCTTCATATCTCCCAAATTGGGTTCACAGTTAACTACCAATACATTAGCATTCTTCTCCACCAGTGGCTTAATCATGGTGATGACTTCCCTAATTAAATCTGAGATATCAACGGTTTCTAAGTAAATTTCAACCTTCCCCGATTCAATTTTCGACAAGTCAAGAATGTCGTTAATTAGTCCAAGTAAATGTGTGCCTGCACCGTTGATTTTTTTCAGGTCAGGGATAAAAAATTTTTGATCTAAATCTTCGGCTTCTTCTTGCAACATTTCGCTATAGCCAATAATCGCATTGAGAGGGGTGCGGAGCTCATGGCTCATGTTAGCGAGAAACTGGCTTTTGGCAATGTTGGCTGCTTCGGCTGCTTCTTTAGCTGCTAATAATTCTACAGTGCGTAATTCCACTTTTTCTTCTAGCAGTTGCTTCTGTTGTTCGAGTTTTTTAGTTAGATGATATAATTTTAAATGAATTCTAATCCTCGCTAAAACTTCTTCACTTTGGAAAGGCTTAGAAATATAATCTACGGCTCCTACAGATAATCCATTGACTTTATTATGTGAATCCGATAAAGCACTTAAAAATATTATGGGAATTTCGCAGGTTAAGGGATTGGCTTTCAATCGCCGGCAAGTCTCAAAGCCATCAATACCGGGCGGCATCATTATATCTAATAAAATTAGTTCGGGCGGATGATATTCTACTTGTTCAATCGCAGTTTCACCATCAAGAGCAACGGAAACTTGATAACCCACGTCGGTCAATATGTGGGCTAGAACTTCTAGGTTATTGGGATTATCATCTACAATCAAAATAGATTGATTTTCTGAGTTTTCAGTCATACATAACTTACTGGGGATGGGATACATAAATTTACAACTTTTTTGGGGCTAGGGAGTATTTAGGTATTGCTCTATGTAAGTTCGCACCTGTTTTAGCTTGAAAGCTTTAGCAAATTCGCGCAGATGTTGAATAAAAGGGATAAACTGCTTGTCTATCAGTTCAATCCTCGTCAACTCTTGTAGTAAATCGTTAATCAATCCCTTACGACTAAGATTATACAATATTAGCAAGTCCTCATGCGAAGGTGGCACAATCTCAACCACTTCTTTGGTCAATTCTCTTGTGCTTGGCGGTTGTAATTTCTCTTCATATATCCATTCTAATTTCAGGAGGGATTTGATCGTATTTAACAGGCTATGAGCTTCGATAGGTTTGGGCAAAAATTCATTAGCTCCAATCTCTATACTTTTTTGCAGATCGGACTCGAATACACTGGCTGAAGACACGATCACTGATAAATTAGCAAATGATGGTAATTTTCGCAAAGTTTTAACCATTTCATAGCCATCCATAATCGGCATAACAATATCAGTAATCACCAGATTTGGTTGAACCTCAGCAATTTTATCAAGTCCTTCCTGGCCATTTTCAGCCTCATAAAGTATAAATCCAATAGGGCTGAGTAAATTGACAATAACAGAACGGTTTTCCCAACGGTCATCTACTACTATAACTTTGGGCTTATCGCCCTTAAAACCAATAATAACGCCCTGCTCTGAAGTTTTAGAATTTTTTGCCCATTCCTTAGCTTCGGGTAAATCTATCTCAAACCAGAAAACACTACCTTTGCCTAATTCACTTTCAACTTCCAAGGTACTGCCCATCATATCAACAATGTTTTTGCTGATAGCTAATCCTAGTCCAGTCCCTTCTGATTGCTTCTTCATATTACCAGACTGCTCAAAGGGCAAAAAGATATTTTTAACATGATCGCTCGCTATCCCAATTCCAGTATCTTCCACTTGAAACATAACTCGATATAAAGGTCGTTCCCTGACCTCATCTTCCAAGAGTTTTGATTTAATTATAAATTGCACGCTACCTTGAGCCGTAAACTTAATAGCATTGCCTAATAAGTTAATCAATACCTGTCGCAAGCGTTTTTCATCCGCAAAAATGCAAACTGGGAGTTGACCTTCGATGGTATAGATAAAATCAATTCCCTTTTGATCTGCCCTAATTCGACAAATTTCAACGACTGCTTGCAGAAAAGCGGGAAAATGAAAATCTGTAGGATATATTTCCATTTTTCGGGCCTCGATTTTAGAAAAATCAAGGATATCGTTAATCAGAGTCAGTAGGTGAGATCCACATTGGTTAATAATATTAATTCCTTTTTGATCTGACTCAACTATGTGTTTCGAGCGCTGGAGAATTTGGGCATATCCTAAGATACCATTGAGAGGTGTCCGCAGTTCGTGGCTCATATTAGCCAGAAACTCGCTCTTAGCACGGTTAGCTGTATCGGCAACTTCTTTCGCTTGTTTAAGCTCTACAGTTCTATCTTCAACTCGCAGTTCCAATTCCTCATTAGTTTTCGCAAGCGCGGCAAAAGATTCGCGGACTTGCTGAGCCATTTTGTTAAATAAATATCCCAAACGACCCAATTCATTTTGGCGGTTTACATTAACTTGAACATCAAGATTTCCCGCAGCAATACTCTCCGTTGCAGCCATTAATTTATTGAGTGGTGTAGAAATTTCTCGACGTAAAATTAAGAACACAATAATAATTTCAATCAGTAATGCACTGAGCCCTAGCACTAGAATCATGCGAGCAGTAGCTAAGGCTTCTTGGGTTAGCAGAGATTTGGGGAAAACTGTGACTAAGTACCAATTTGGCTCATCAATTCTAGTAATACCCAAGTATTCATCATAGTCAGGATTGTCAATAATCATATTTTCCTGTTTATGACTGGTGACTAAATCATAAATTCGTCGCAGATGAGCATCTCCAGATTGGGCGATGGAGAATTGTCCATTTCCTTTTTGAATACTTTGCATAAGTTCTGGGTGAGCTACTAGCCGCCCATCGGCTCGAAAAATCATGTTGTATGTGCCTTTGAGTCCTTCATTAATAGTCCGTTTCTGCAAATCATCTATTAAAATATCATGCCCGATTGTAGCAATATGCTTGCCATCTACATCTAATGGTGTCACACAGGATGCCATCCAAGCTACAGCTACTTGGTCGTAATAAATGCCTGTCCAGACTGTTTTGCGTTCTGGATTATAGATAGGGCGGGTAATTTGGAATGACTCATCATCTGTGACGCGGAAAGATTCATTAGAAGGTGCTTTGAGGACCCAGGGATACTGGTGCATATATATGATAATACCATTCTCAGGAATTTGCGTATAGGTGTTAGCTAAGCGATTGCGCCATGCTGGGCCATAAGCATTTATTGTTTTATAGAAAGCAACTATTCGTCGCTGCATTTCAGTATCAAAAATGACATTTTTTCCTAAGAATAATCCCGCAGTTTTTTCTTTTTGAAATAGTTCAGGGCGATTCCGAATTGAGCCATCTGGATATCTGACAAAGTTTTCATCGAATTCAGCTTGAGGATCGCGATTTGCTTCTGCTTTTAGTTGCTCTAATAAAGCTTGTTTGAGCAACTTATGGTTGTCTTCCGCTAAGGTAAATATTGCTCTTTCGCGTTTGGATCGTAATTCCATGTATTGCTCTAACTGCGTGAGTGAATTAGCAGTAATCCGTGAGATTATTTGAAAATAGCTAATAGCTGTGGAGGCGATAACAACCATCCCCATACCCAAGGCTATCTTCAAGAGTGTTTGTTTGGTCAGCGACTCTGGGGGTCTATTTCTGTTGTGGCGAGTTGGGGAGAGGAGAGAGTCAGACAATTTTAAGTTCGCGAGCCAATTTCTCTTCATTATTATCCTCTACATAACCAAAAATTAAACCAGGTAAAATAACTATTATATAGCATTTTTCAATTAATTCTGTAAGTTTTGGTAGGGTAATTCCCCTGTAGTTAACCCGATCGATGGGCTACGCACGGATCACTACCCTACAAGAGTGGGACAAATCATTTAGTTTTACTATATCACAAAAAACCTTGACGATGGAAATAGGATAAATAAGCCTTTAATACGGAATCATTAATGGGAGGACAGAGAATATCAGTACCGACAAGTCCATCTTGAGTGTTGCGGTCATCAAACTTTTGACAGACAAAAGATGTTGTCTCGATAAAAGTTTTTGGGCTATTAGATATTTTTTTGACAAAGAGAGAAGCCATCGGAGTTAAAGCATTATCGGGAGACATATTGAGTAGTTTTGCCTGCCACTGCGGGTAAGGAATAGAAGGGAGGGCATAACCAAGGGTGTTAAGATTCAAGATAAGTTGGTTCATCGATAATACATGGGGGCTTAATACATGAAATGTCTTGTTAAGAGACTCGGGTTGATGCGATAAATACCGAATCGCCTGAACTATATAATCCACAGGAGCGAGACTCATCTTGATATCTAATTCAGGGCCATACCCTAATTGAATCAAGCCCTTGATTATCAAACAAATCGTATTACTGAAACGCATACTCCAATAAGCGTCTCTGAATTAACCCCTAAGCTGTTCAGACAATGTGCTAATTGATTGGCTTTATTATTTAATTCTTGATAAGTTATTTGCTCGGTTTTAAAAATAGCAGCAATAGCGTTTGGTGTTTGCCTTACTTGGGATTCTACTAACTTATGAAGGCAGAATTTTTCGATGGCTCTAATTACAAAGCTTGATAAATAAGTTATTACGAACCTAGCTCACGACGCTCTGTAGGATTTTAAGCATTGATTAGGTAGCCATTGCTGGTGCTTTACCGTCTTTATTTTGGTCGCAAAGGCGGTAATCAATGACACCCAACTTTTGGTCGTGGCATAGGCTTACATAATTTACTAGACCTAACTATGTTCATCAGGAACAAAAGGTCAATTTAGGTGAATTTATCACTCCCCTTCCGCAGCCTCAACAGTCACATGGGTTATTTCGAGTTGATGGCGGTGGCTCAATCTCGGATTATTAAGTAAAAATACTGAGAGAATCAGTTATTAAGGATGTCTTCGGTACGATCGGCTGTTCCGGTTGAAATTGGAAGCCTAGACCATAGGGAGTAGTGCACAGAACTCTGGCTCTGCATACCAGGCTACACCCCCTACCCCCCCGCCTAGCTCTACCCTGTACAGACAAGTTGCTCGCTGACCCATATTGGAGAAACGCTGTTTCCTAAAATCTTGATTTCTCGTTTGGCCGAATCAATAACTTAAAATTCAGGAAAATAAGCTTCCTTTCTGAGATTCATGCGAAACTTGGGTTTCAGGAATGGTGTTAAAAGATTTCGGACTTGTGTGTACAGGCTAGCCGCCTAGCCAGAGAGCCATTTTCCCTCTTTTTTCTGGCCCATCAAAATAAATAAAAGTTGTCTTCGCTCCGGGGCAGGCAGTATTATCAGGTACAATCTTGGTAGACAGTCTGTTTTTACGGGCTGCTTTGGTAGATGGAATCATAAATACCTTCGCTCGCTCGATCGAATTTATGGTTGACCACTCCTGGAGGGGCTAGGTGCATCGACGATGGACTAAAAAATCTAAAATCTGAAGTCTCAAATCTCAAATCGGTTAATTTTGTGTCGTTTCTAGGACTGTTGTGACGAGTGCAACCCAATCCACATATGGTACTTCGCACAGAAGGCGGCAATCGCTACTTGCCGCTCTCCGGCAGCAATTGCTGGACAGTAGGGCGGAGCGATGACAATAATTTTGTACTGACAGATCGCTGGATTTCCCGTAATCACGCGATGTTACAGCAAATGGAGACAGGAGAGTTCTACCTGATCGACTTGGGCAGCCGCAATGGTTCCTTTGTCAACGGGCGGCGGGTCAGTATTCCTGTCACTCTCAGAAATGGCGATCGGATTATTTTCGGTCAAACCGAATTGGACTTCTACAACCCAACCGCTGGCCACCGACACGAGCCAATACACGAGACAGACTCTGAAGATTTTACGGCGACTTTGACGGTGCGTAGCCTGATTAGCGTCATGGTAATGGACATCCGAGACTTTACAGTTTTGACTAGGCAGCTAGACGAAACCCTCCTCTCGGAAGTTATCGGCAATTGGTTCCGCAAAGCAGGACAGATCATTCGCGAACACGGCAGTTGGGTGGACAAATACATCGGTGATGCCATCATGGCCGTCTGGTTCCACAAAACCAGCGATGTCAGCAGCGAGGAAATGATGCGGATTTGCCAAGCTTTGAGCGAACTGCACAAGGCAACAGACGAACTCAGCAGCCGTTACCCCCTGCCTTTTCCTTTGCGAGTCGGCGCCGGCATCAATACCGGTTATGCAATGGTGGGAAATTCTGGCAGCAGCGACCGCTCGGACTATACCGCCTTGGGAGATACTGTAAACGCAGCATTTCGCCTGGAATCTTGCACCAAGCAACTCGGCAAGGATATCGCTGTGGGACAAACTACCTACAAATACCTGACGCAATTGGGGGCCCAGGGCGCTTTCGAGCAGCACACTGTTTCTTTGAAGGGTTACGAGAATCCCAGCGTGGCTTACGGCGGTACTTATGCTGACTTGAACGCTTTTCTCAAAAGCAAAGGAAAGAGTTCTCGATAGCTAGAAAATTGGGTGCAGGGCAAAAATTAACCCTTTAAAATGGCAGTCCGAGTTTTTAATTTGGAGTGCCTTTGATAAACTTGCCTGCGATGCTTAAAAAGCCGATTATATCATATATCCTCAGATTTGTCAATACCTAAAGGTAAATTTTATAACAGATATCTGCCTGCTGCGGATTTGTCTGAAAAACTGCATAAGCAAAATGGTAGTCTCTACATAAATGCTGTGTATGAAATTGGGAGACAAAACTTCATGAAACGATTGGGTCGTCTATTGGCAGTATTGGGCTTAGTGCTGGGCTGCTTTGCATGGGCTGGAGACCAAAGCGCGATCGCGGCGTCATTAAGCCGTATCGTCTTGCCATCATCCTCGCTCCTAGCTGTTGAAGCTCCGGCTAGAACCAATCGCGCCGATGAGAAGCTTGCCACAGAATACGGCAAAAAACTTGATTTGAACAACAGCGCCGTCCGGGACTTTCGCCAATATCGAGGGTTGTATCCCACTTTAGCTGGACTAATTATTAAGAACGCTCCTTACGAAAAAGTTGAGGACGTACTCAACATTTCAGGTTTGACGGAAGCTCAGAAAAAAGTGCTGCAAGCTAACTTGGACAAATTCACCGTAACTGATGTCGAATCAGTCTTTATTGAAGGAGACACCAGGTTGAATAACGGTCTCTACGACTAGGTAGCAGCGGGCCTCATTTGAAGGCAGAAGTCATTGGGCAGAAGGCAAACGGCCGAAAGAAAAGATTTTTTTTCTCTTAGGCTGATGACTTCTGCCTTTAATTTATCAAGACTTACTTTCAACCACCATTCGGCAAAAGCCGACCAAAATTCGCTAGATTGAAATCAGCGGGTTCCCCTGATTCATCTAAAATCTAAAATCTAAAATCTAAAATCTAAAATCCCTTGACTGACATTAGTTCAAGTCCCCAGATTCATCTGTAGACTCAATTCTAAAATCTAAAATCTAAAATCTAAAATCTAAAATCGACTGGCGGCAGACTTATGACTGACAAATTTGACGTATTGGTAATAGGTGCTGGCGCGGCCGGTTTGTACACGGCACTTTGCCTGCCAGAACATTTGCAGGTGGGCTTGATCAATAAAAATACCCTGCCTGTTTCTGCCAGCGATTGGGCTCAAGGAGGGATTGCCGCAGTGATCGCCCCTGAAGATTCCGCAGCGCTGCACGTTCAGGATACACTGGCTGCGGGAGCCGGTCTTTGCGATTTAGATGCGGTGAAATTTTTAGTCGAGGAAGCTGGTGCTTGCATTGACTCCCTGGTGAAAATGGGCGTTGCATTCGATCGCACCGGCCCAGATTTAGCCCTCACCCTAGAAGCCGCCCACTCCCGCCGCCGAGTTCTCCACGCCGCCGACACTACGGGCAAAGCCGTTATCAGTACGCTGACAGCAAAAGTATTGAGCCGCAAAAACATTCAACTCGTATCTCCTGCCTTTGCTTTGAGTCTGTGGCTAGACGAAACCGGGCGCTGTCAGGGCATTAGCTCGATTTGCGGTTCACAAGTCAAGTGGCTGCAGGCCAAAGCGGTGGTGCTGGCGACAGGCGGCGGCGGACAGGTTTTTGCTCAAACGACCAATCCGTCGGTAAGTACCGGGGACGGGGTGGCAATTGCGTGGCGCGCCGGGGCGCTGCTGCGAGATTTAGAATTTGTGCAGTTTCACCCGACGGCGCTGAGCACAGCGGGCGCGCCTCGGTTTCTCATTAGCGAAGCGGTGCGGGGAGAAGGAGCTCATTTGGTTGACAGTAAGGGATATCGCTTTGCTTTTGACTCTCACCCCAGCGGGGAACTCGCCCCTAGGGATGTTGTCAGTCGCGCTATTTTCCGCCACTTACAAAAAACGGGGGAACCTCATGTTTGGCTGGATTTGCGCCCGATTGCGGTCGATCGACTGCGCTACAGGTTTCCGAATATTATTCAAGTGTGCGCTGATTGGGGAATTGATATTTTTTCCGAACCGGTGCCGGTGACGCCCGCAGCCCATTACTGGATGGGAGGGATTGTCGCTGACAAGTTTAACCAAACTTCGATTCCGGGTTTGTACGCGGTGGGAGAAACTGCGAGCACGGGGGTACACGGCGCTAATCGGTTGGCGAGCAATTCGCTGCTGGAATGTCTGGTTTTTGGGGCGCAGATGGGACTTTTGCAGCTAGAAGGTGGAAGACCCGAGGCATTCGCCGATCGGTTCGAGGCAGGGGAAATCTTGGAAAAATCGATTTCTGAAAAGGACATTGAGGCGATCGAAAAGTTGCGCGTCGAATTGCCGAATTTGGTGTGGCAGAGTGCGGGAATTTGCCGGGGACAGCGGGATTTGGAAAGTGCGATCGTCCAACTTGAGATTTGGCGGCAAGAATTTGCTTCGTTGCCTTTGAGTCAAACGCTTGATAATTTACGGCCCGGACAAATTATTGATTTTTCCCCTGCTGAGACGGAGAATAGCTCAATTTTGCGAAATTGGGGAGAAGTTGGGAATTTATTGGATATCGGCTATTTAATTGTCAAAAGTGCTGCGTTTCGCACTGAAAGCCGTGGCGGTCATTACCGAGTGGACTATCCCCTCACCGATCCGGATTGGTGCGCCCACACATTAATTCACTACTGCAATTGGTACAAATCTGGGCGAATAGAAGATTGAAAATTTGGGGTCAGCGCGTTCCCGTACCGTCACTTTTAGGGTTCCCGTTCGGGTCTGGTTCGTATTGTTGGGGATTTCCAAACCTAGAGGTTGGTGTAACTGTCCCAACTCTGGGGGTCGATGGCGTCGGGATCTGGCCCGCGCTACGGGTTTTTGTTAAGTTGCTAGTTGAGTTGCTGGCAAATCGGGCCGCATTTGCGGTGCCGACTATATTCACTTGCAGGCAGGCCGCCAGGGTTGCCGTTGTTGTGAGCTGAATCAAAGTACGCATAGTATTCACAGCCTTATTCAAATCATCGCAATAGATCCACGTCTGTACCACCTATTATATCTGTCAATTTCCGTATTTCCACTGATATCTTTACATTTACTTTAATTAACTTTCGTAAGTTTACATAATTTTTTTTATATTAAGGCTTTTTGGCGACTTGAATTTGGTTTCAGGTTGTGATTTATTTTAATATTTTGTAACATTTAGATGAGACGGCAAGTTGCTCTCATAAGTTTTATCTTTTGCTAAATCTATCTAATGACAGATGACAGATGAGAGGCTTTTAAATTATGTGATTTTAGATTTCACTACTTTGGACATTTTTTGGAACGGTTTCAAAAAGCTTAGAGGGCTTACAGTCTAAGGAGCGAGCTATTTTTTGAAGTGATCTGCACAGGGGACGCCTGAAATAATATCTCCCTCACGGCCCAATTAGGGTTTGATGTCTAAAAATTGCTCAAATTTTGTCTGAAATAATTGAGATTTTAAATAAAAAAATTGAATAATTACAAATGAGTTATCAATATCGGGGTGGGGACTTTACCTACAGTTGTATTATGTTTTTAACTAATCTTAATTAATAAAAGTGATATTGATTTTTCCCGCGTTCCTTAGCACGATACATCGCAACATCGGCATTCTTAACTAAAATATCTGGCTCTTGACCGTCAATGGGATATAAACCAATGCCAATACTTGTAGTTACAGAAACTGTATGTTCTTCTAAAATAAAAGGCTGCATGATGGCGTCGCAAATTTTTTCCGCTACTTTGGCAGCTTCCTCGCGACCTGGAATTGCGGGCAAAATGACTGTGAACTCGTCGCCGCCCAACCGCGAGATGGTATCGCTGCCCCGCAAGCATTTTTTGAGCCGACTGGCAACTGTTTTTAAGAGTAAATCGCCCACATTGTGTCCGAGAGTGTCGTTGATTGATTTAAATCCATCTAAATCTAAAAACAGTAAAGCTACCAATTCCTGATTGCTGGAGGCTATTTCTAGAGAGGAATGCAAGCATTCGTAGAACATTTGGCGGTTGGGCAAACCGGTAAGAGCATCGTGATAAGCTTGGTGGCTGAGCTCAGCATTTTTTTGTTCTAGGGCATTTTGCCGAAGTTGGCGCTCGGTAATATCTCTAATTGCTCCGACTAAAAATAGGTTGCCGGCAGCATCTTTATGCAGGGATCTTTTAGTCGCAATTAGATGCGTAATTCCGTGAGCGTCAGTAAAATATTCTTCATTTTCTCGCGGCTGGTGAGTTTGAAATACTAATTCGTTTTGCTGCCAAAATATCTCGGCTTCGGCTTGGGGAAATAAATCGTAATCGGTTCGGCAAGTTAAAATTTCTAAAGGATAGCCAATAAACCGACAATATGCCTGATTCAAAACTACGCAGCGGTGATTTCGATCTTTGACAAAAATGGGGTCAGGAATTGTATCGATTAGCGATTGTAAAAATTCTTTAGACCGTTTTAATTCTTCTTGCAAGTGAGCCAGATAACCCACAACAGCAGCACCAGAACCCACAACACTGAGGATTGGAGGAATTAACGGTAGCCACCAACCTGCTAAAAATACTAAGTATAAACTGGCACTCAGACCTAGACAAATACTTAATAAACAGTAAGCCGATCGACCAAGCGATCGCAAATTCCAACTCACATTTGCTCCCGCCCAAGACCACAGTAAAATCCACAGCAACTCCGCAGCCTCTGGCCAGACATTGATACCCCCGCGCCCGTCGAGGGCTGCACTCAAAATTTGGCTCAAGAAATGAGCCTGAAGCTCGACTCCCGGTATTTGCTGGGGAGGACCAAACCAACCGGAACTGTAAGAATTGTGGTAAAAGTCTTTGAGGCTGGGGGCATTTGAGCCGATCAAGACAATGCGCGATCGTACAAAATCAGCAGGTACTTTGCCAGAAAGCACATCGCCCATCGATGCAGTGCGAAAACTGCCTCGCGGGCCGCGCAGGTTGGTCAAAATTTGATACCCACGGCTGTCCGATCGAACGTAAGCACCGTCATTCGGTTGAAAAGGCCGAAAAACCCCCTTGCCTAACTGCAAGTATTTAGGATTGACTCTTGCTCGTTGAGGGGAAATCCCTTCGCTTTTGAGGTAAAGCAAAGCCAGTCTGAGTGCGAAACTTTGATGAGTTTTGCCGTCTCCGGGCCAAGCGTAGAGCAAAGTTCGCCGCACTTTTGAGTCAGCATCGATAACAACGTTGTTGAAACCGATTCGATCGAGCTTGTCAAGTACCGGAGGCGGGCGAACTCCTAACCTAGTTTCGTCTGGCATCAACTCAATGCCGATTAAGTTGGGAATAGTTTTAAAAGTTTTGAGCAATTCGGCGTTACCCGGTTGAGTTGGCAAATCTCGGTAAATGTCGAGGCCGATCGCCCGCGGCTTGCCAGCGTGCAATTTTTGCAGCAATTGGGCCAAGGCAGCATCCGAAATTGGGTAGCCGTATTTTTGCAAGTCAGCTTCCTTAATTTCTACAATGACGATGCGCGAGTCAATGGGTTCGGCCGGCCGCCAGCGCACAAAGTGGTCGAAAGCAGCCCATTCCCACACCTGCAAAAATCCGAACCAGCGCATTACAATCACCGTACTAGCAACGGCACTCGCAGTAATCAATACTCGGCGTTCTCGATCGACCCATTTTTTGATAGTTTTTAGCATATTTTGGGGATTTGGGCCTCGCCCTTTGAGCATCTAAACTACTACTACCTATAGGTTTTACATCTTCGGGGCCAGTCGATTTTAGATTTTAGATTTTAGAATATCCAATTTTTTGGTTTTTCGGTGCGGGCGAGTCGATTTTAGATTTTAGATTTTAGATTTTAGAATATCCAATTTTTTGGTTTTTCGGTGCGATCGGGATGCAACAGCAGAAACCGGGTCTCGCAACCAAAATATGTCATTTCAACAATCACTCTGGAAGCAGAAACCCGGTTTCTTGCATTTTTATGTAAAAGTTCTAGTATTTATTCGCTGCTCTAAATACTAGAGACCCACAAATTGTTTTAAACTTTTTCGTTCTCACTAATTTTTACTATTTTTTTATTGATTATAGATGCGAGATTTTAGATTAATTTCGCCGCACGAGCCACCTATAAACTAGGTTAAAAACCAGGATATTTCCTGCCCATTAATCTAAAATCTGTCATCTATAATCTCAAACTTTCCTGTTAGTTTGGAAAGTTGCGGGAACCCGTGTAACCCGATAAATCAGCGAGTTTATCCAAAGATTGTGTCCCCGCGTAAAACTGACCATTAATCTCCCAAGTCGGGAAACCTTTAACATTCGCCGCAGCAGCTTGGCAAATTTCAGCGCGGGAATTTTGTCCCCTGGGATCGCATTCAAAATAATCTATTATTTTGGCTGCTTCTTTGCCGAACAGCATTTTTTGGTCGTGGCAGTGGGGACACCAGTAAGCGCCGTACTCTTTAGCGCCGATTTGTCGGAGGTGGCGGGCCAAAGCAATTTGTGCCGGGCCGGAGGTGGTAGTGACGGCAGGGGGTGCAATTCCGGGGGTAGAGACAATAGGAGGAGGTGACTTGACGCTGTTATAAAGTCCCAAGGCGCCGATAGAACTCACCATTGCCACCAAAATGCCTGTAAACACCAACTGTCCGATATCTTCCCACTCGCGCCCGACTAGCACCAGGACAAACAGCGACAGCGCAAATAAGGCAGAAGTGACGCAGTAAATGCACAGATCCTGAATTTCAAAAGCCATCAAATACATCAAATAGCTGCTGAAAATTACCATCGCAGCGGTGATGATAAATAGCGCTTGCCAAGTGTTTTTTTCGAGTTGAGAGTGCAGTCCTTTATTGGTGGCGGGATTTACAGCTTTGGGAGCCAATGCCAGGATTGCTATGCTCAGGTAAGCCAGACAGCCTAACAAACTTAAAGGCACTGTGCCAAAGACTGTGGCGTAGGGACTGTTGAGAACTTTGTCGCAGCCGCTGGTGGGACAAATGACCGAGCCATTCGTGAATTTAGCGATCGTGAGATAGGCCGTTTCTACGACGCCTATGGCTGCGATCGCTGCCATCACAGTCCTAGACCAGCGATGAATCCAAGGGGTTGAACGTCGGCGAATCATTTTTTGATTTGGTAATTTGGGAATTGGGAATTGTTGACTGTTGACTCTTGACTAATGACTGTTGACTGTTGACTGTTGACTGTTGACTGTTGACTGTTGACTAATGACTGTTAATTGTTAACTAATGACTGATGACTGATAACTGATGACTACTGACTACTGCCAACTGCCAACTGACTACTGCCAAGAGTCAACAGTCAACAATTCCTATTTTACGTTTTACTTGTGACTTTGCCCGGTTCCGGTGTTGGCCCTCTTGAGCCATTAGCATCTCTATTTTCCTGTTCGGGATCTTTCTGTGACAAGCTGCGGCGGGCGGCTTCTACAAACTGACTGACGCGGATCGGATCTATAGGCTGCTCGATGCGGCCGTTTCGCTTCAGGGAACTCGATACGATTACGCCGTCAGCGGCCTGCATGAGGGTGGAAATGTTTTCCCACGAGGCGCCGCTGCCGATGAAAACTGGAATTCCTGCAGCAGCAGCACTCGCGAGTTCTAAGTCTTCGAGATTGGGAGGGCTACCAGTTGTCCAGCCGGAAAGGATTACGGCGTCGGCTAAAGCTCGCCCGATCGTCTCTTGGACGGCTGTGGTCAAGTTGGGGCTGCCTAGGGGTCGCCCGTGCTTGACTAACACGTCTGCTAATATTTTGACATCGCTGCCCAATTCCCGGCGGTAGCGCAGTAGCTGGTGAGCTTGGCCTTCAATTAAGCCTTGGTCTGTAGCCATGATGCCGTTGAGGACGTTGACGCGGATGAATTGAGCTCCTGTGCAGGAGGCGATGGCGATCGCGCTGTGGGCGTCGTTTCGCAGCACGTTAACGCCGATCGGCAGCGTCACGAGATTTGTTAGCCTCTCGACTACCAGAGTCATGGCACTTACCACAGCCGGATCTACGCTGTCTTTGGCAAAAGGAGCGTCGAAAAAGTTCTCGACAATGATACCGTTTGCGCCACCAGAAGCCAGCGCTGTAGCCTCTTGCTCGGCTCTTCCGATAATAGCTTTGAGGTTTCCGCCCCAGCGGGGAGAAGTTGGCAAAGGCTGTAAATGTACGACACCGATTATGGGATTCGGCGTTTTGAATATTTGTTTTAAGTCCACGGATTTTCCTGAAACCACCAAGTTCACTGACGGCTGACGGCGGATTTTGACGGTATATTCTAGAATTCTATAGCAAATATGCTGAGAACCCCGTGTCTTTAGACCGGGGATGAAAGCTAGAGGCAGGCTTTAGCCTGCAAGTTACCTTGCATTGCTTTGCTTGTCGTTGACTCTACAAAAGCCTACTCTATTTTGTAGATCCAGGGAAAACGAGCAATGTTAAACCTTAATTACGAGTACAAATTGAAGCCAACTGCAGAGCAAGCTCAAGAAATTGAGCGGGTTCTAATGGTTTGTCGCAAGGTTTGGAACTACGCTTTGCGGGAACGCAAGGACTGGATCAACTCTCTTGACACTCCCCGCCCTATAAGGACGGGGATTCTTTCATCGCCGGGAGCGCAATCGCTTTACCCTCAGAAAGCATCTTGACCGTGTGTCCCACGGCTGCAAGTCCTCGAATGAGAACTACTTGAGCGGCTGCAACGTCTCTATCCGTCCTATAGCCACAATGTTGGCACGAATGAATACGCTCGGATAGCGCTTTCTTGCCCGTCTCGACTAAGCAGTTAGGACATATCTGACTGGTTTTCTTGCTGTCAACATTAAGAAAGAACACTCCGCGTTTGCGACAGCACTGCTCTAATACTTGAAAAAATTGTCCCCATCCAGCGTCTAAGCAGTGCTTCCCTAAGAAGCCTCGCACTAGACCTTTAAGTTTCAAATCTTCCACAAATATCATCCCCGCCCAATCGCAGAGATTGTGAGCTACGAGCCAGTAGTAGTTTTTCCGAGTATTTGCAATTCGTTCGTGCAGTTTGCTGACTTTAACTTGCGCTTTCTTGCGGTTATTCGACCCCTTAACTTTTCAAGGGTACTCTCTGTTGCAGTAATCTAAGCTTGCGTTCGAGCGAATTGAAAGGTCTGGGATTGGGGAACAACTTACCGTTAGAAACCGCAGCAAAGTGACTGATTCCAACGTCTACTCCAAGCGCTTCGCCATGTGGCATGACATCTGGAACGGATACATCCCACTGCAATGTCAACATGGCAAACCATCCGCTAGCACGTCTGACTATCCGAACCTGTTTTAGCTTGGCGCTATCAGGAATAGAACGCGATTGGCGCAACTTGAGCCAGCCAATTACAGGTAGCTTGATAGCGCCATCTCTTACGGCATCTATCCCAACTTGAGGAAAAACGAAAGAGCGCATGGTTCCACTCTTCTTGAATCGAGGGAAACCATGTCCTTGCTCCCACATACTGACGAATGCTTGTTCTAACCGACGAAGCGTCTGTTGTAGAACTTGAGATTGCACTCGCTGTAGGTTGCCAGAAGTTTTCCTATAGGCTGTTAATGTCTTGCATTGACTGGCATAAGTAGGGCGTTTGGTTTCTGCTGGAATGATGTATTCGGACTGGAGAGAACAAGCATTTATCTGACAGCTACGAGATTTAAACCAATCTTTGCGTTCGGCTAATGCATAGTTGTAGACGCGCCGACATTGTTCGAGCCAGTCTTCAAATCGGGCAACTTGGGCTGATGTGGGTTTGAGTTTGTATTCGTATGTCAGACTAAACACTTGCATCACCTCCTCTATTTACTATAGCTTAAAAAACGTTGCATCGCTTCTTAAGCTATAGTATTTAAAGAGAAAGCCGTCAAGCCAAGGACGGGGCTTTAAACCCAATTTTTCGGTAAAAAGGAGCTTAAAGAAAGACTCCACCAATGCCCTGAGTGTGGTTACACGACGCATAGAGACGTAGCAGCAGCTCAAGTTATCCGCTTTTCAAGGATTGTCTGAGGAGGGACGCTTCTTGGACATTAGACCTCTTGCAAAAATAACTAGGACGGGCTCTTCGGTCCATCCCACAAGAGTTATTTTTTCTTGTGGGATGGGCCGAAGAGCCCGTCCAATAAATTTATGAAAAGGACTTTTGCAAGAGGTCTATTAAAGAAAATGCTTGTGGAGACGGTCTGACGGGGACTGGCAACGGTCTAGTTAAGAGTCGCGGAAGCAAGAAGAAGAAAGCTTGAGGGTGTGGCCCCGGCCCACCCTCAAGCAGCCTTTAAGAATCCCCGCGCTGGTCTGCCGGGGAGTACGTCAAATCCACGGGGGCGATTCGGATGACTCGATCGCGCGGTCAGGTCGGTAAAAGCCCGAAGCCATGCCATTTTAGATTTTAGATTTTAGATTTTAGATTTTGCAATTGCCACCTACTACTTACCTGACTCAAAGACGGATAAACAGCTAGAAGACAAAAGTCGCCGACAGCAAAAAATTTTAGACATCACGGATCTGTCCCAGATTCATCTGTGGAGTCAATGCTTTAATCTTTAATCTTTAATCTCAAATCGACTGACTACAATCGGGGTTGAAAGCTTGACTGCAGTTGCATTCTTTTTTATACCTTGGTGTCGGCAGGGGTTTTTCCTTCTCTATCGAGGTTAAGTGGTGAAAGTTGTTCTCATAATTTTGGCTGTCACCGCAGGATTGGGGGCGGCAATCGAAGTGCTGCTGCGGGTGCTGCTGGGTTTTGGCAATCCCTTGATTTACATTGCCGATGCCGAGTGCGGCTATTTGTTGGCGCCCAACCAAAAGGTGCGCCGCTTGGGCAACCGGATTGAGATTAACGAGTATTCGATGCGTACAGGAGCGATCGCCCCGATCGCCCCTCCTGAAACTCTGCGCGTCTTGCTGTTGGGAGATTCTGTCGCCAACGGCGGTTGGTGGACACATCAGACAGATACGATCTCGGAAATTATGGCTCGGAATTTGAGACTGCAAGTACAGCATCTGGCGAGCGATGCACAATTAGGTTCAAAAGTCAACTATTTAAATTTTGAAGTTCTCAATGCCTCAGCCAATTCTTGGGGGCCGAGGAATCAACTTGCTTACGCCAAGCGGTTCGGTGTTTTTGGGGCAAAGGCTTTGGTTTTGCTGCTCAATACGGACGATTTGTTTGCATCGGCTCCTTGTGATCTGGTTGTGGGGCGCGATCGATCTTACCCGGATCACAAACCCCGATCGGCTACGCTAGAGTTATTGAGCCGCTACCTGCTACCTGCTGTGCCGACTCCTCAATTGGCAGCACCCGAAGCCACAAGCGGCGATGTAGTAGGCTGCAACTTAGAGGCTATTCGCCAAATCCATAAAATAGCTGTATCCGCCAACATCGAGTTTTTGCTAGCCGTCACGCCCAAGCGGGGCGAACTCGGCGGCCCAGGCCCTCGCGACTGGGAAGTCAAAGCTAGAGCGCGTCTCGCCGAACTCGTAGAAACAGAGAAAATTACTTACATAGATTTTCTTCCCATTTTCAATTGTGCGGCCGAATTTCCAACTTTGTATCGAGACAGCATTCACCTGAGTCCTCAAGGAAATCAGCTAGTTAGCAAAATCATCAGTCATCAAATAGCCGCTCTTTTTTGGCATAAATCGTGACTTCACCTAAAGACGGATACTTGCCCACGACTCCTGTTGTCGAGAGCAAAAAAGTTGAAACCTTAGTTCAAGCCCCCAGACTCATCTGCAGAGTCAATCGATTTTAGATTTTAGATTTTAGATTTTAGATTTTAGAATTGAAGCATTGACTTGCGCGAGATAAATTCGGGGGCAAGTTTCATCGGATACAGGTTGTTTATTTCACCGGTCCTGAGTCTGCTTTCGGAATGAATCCGGGGGCTTATATCCTGGATGCTTTTGGTCGATCTAAAGTCTAAAATCGTTCGACTGAGCGCAACTCGACGCACGCGCTCGCCGAACTTCTCACCAAAAAACGAGCGAGAAGCCCCTGGCGACCGACTTGGGTAGGAAAGCGGTAGCGACTTCAGTCGCCTTGAAGTTACTTTCTTCAAAATGCGTAGCTATAGCCATCTTTTTTGTGAATTGGACTGCAATATTTATAACCAATACCTGCGACTCTTTCAGACTTGGTTGCGATATCAAAACTACCTGAAGCACCGCAGAGAACCCGCCCTACATAGCAGCCGATTTTCTTCCCTGCGGTAACGGTTGCACTGACAATATCGCCAGTCTGAAACCCTTTGTGGATTTGCACTCTGGATTTGTGCCGAGTAGGAAAGCCATACCTATTGGTACCGCACATCTGTCGTGTCCCATGCCCTTTTGCTGTAATCAGTAACGGCTTTGAGGTTAAGACTTCGAGTGTGTCAAAGTTAGCTACACACGCAGCATCAAGCCAGTGCGATTTGGGCAACCCTAATCGATTGCGATTGAACTTAGTTTGCCCGCCCGTACCAGTAGTGACAGGTAATCCCGTCTCTTTAAGTGCATTGAACAACCCCCATCGGGTTGAGTTGACTGCTGCAGCATCTTTGAGTGGTAGTTTTGCCTGTTTGAGGATGCGGTTTAGCACGTCGGGTTTAGTCGCTAGAAATGCCCGAACATCCTGATTACCTTTCTTTTGATTGCAATCGTGACAAGCAAGCGTCAAATTGGAAACTCTGTCAGAACCACCTCTTGACTTAGCTTGAATGTGTTCAATCTCAAACGGTACATTTTCAACCGAGCAATAAGCGCACTGCCGATTCCATTTTGCCAAGAGATACTGCCGGACTTCGTAACCCTGCAATTCGTTAGAGTCGAACGGGGAATCACTTCCCCGAACTCTCTTGCAAAACTGGACGTGAGACTTTCGCCTCATCCAGCTCCTCACTGATTTGGCACTTGTCATGTGAACCTCGTTCCCTTCTGTTGGGGGGTTAGGGGATTAAAAAGGGTGGTCATCAATCCATTCCTCGATAATACTTATATCCCTATCGGCTTTGGTTAGCCGAGATTTGGCGTGGAGTTGGTCGTGACAGTGTTTATGTACTAAGCCCAGATTATCCCGCTTGTTGTTTTTGTGATTGCTATCTTTGTGATGAATTTCGGCAAGCGAGTCAGGACTGAAGTATAATCCGCAATATTCGCATTTTCCGCCCTGTATTTTTAGCAACTCGGATAGTTGCTTTTTCACTCCAGGGTAGTCTCCCTTTCGGGCGCTCCAATATATCCAGTCACCGTCGTATGGACTCTTAACGCCCTCAACTTTTGTGTGGCGGACAACCTTTGTGTCTGAGTGATTTATGAGGAATAAACCCTCTTGAGTAGCAAATACCCACTTCCTGTTATCTATTGACTTCCATTCTTTTGAGGATTTACCACTATGACGTTTATGACGGCAACTAGCCCATCCTCTGAGTTGCTTGTAAGTGATGAAGTCAGCTTTTTGGAATGTATCTTTGCTTGACTGTCCTCTGTAATAGTTACACCACCCCCTTATGACCGGGTTTAGTCTAGATATTAAGGCTGCTTTGGGAGCATTCTTATGTCCTTCTATGATGATGCCTATTTTTGATGTCTGCAACTTTAGCGCCTCTTTGGATGGGGTGATGATGGTTTTATAACCGCGCTTTGACGCATTTCTTCCTACCTCGAATTGTCTGATATTAAACCCAAGGAAATTAAACCCTGTTGTTGTGTTCAGGGTATGTGTGATTGGCGTCTTTTCGGGTTTTAATTCCAAACTCATGTCTTTTAGCCAGTCTACTGTAATCTGCTGACACTTTTGGACGATTGCTATATCTTCATGTAAAACCACAAAATCATCGGCATATCTGACTACTCCAAGGGATGACCTTTTATCCTTTTTACCCATTGTTTTACCATTGGGATATCTGAGAGTGATGGTTTCTATGTATTGGAGTAGCCTCTTCTCTAACCCGTGTAGGGCAATATTTGCCAGTAGTGGCGATATCACGCCTCCTTGTGGTGTTCCCTCAAGTGTTTGGCTGGTTACTTTCTTTTGCTTGCGGTTAGCGTATCCGCTCCAGTCAATCACCCCCGCTTTCAACCAGCACTTGATTAGGCGTCTTATGGTGGGGGATGTATTCAGTTTTTTCAGCAGTGCCTCGTGGTTGATTCGGTCGAAGCATTTAGCTATATCAGCATCAAGTACCCATTTTGGTTTTTTGTTGATGCTGGCATATATTGCTTCTATCGCATCATGACATGAGCGCCCTGGTCGGAAGCCGTAGCTATTAGGTTCAAACTTAGCTTCCCATTCTGGCTCTAGAGCAGCTTTTACTAAGGCTTGGGATGCCCTATCGTGCATTGTAGGGATTCCTAATGGGCGTTTTTCTGTCCTTCCAGGTTTGTCAATCCAAACTCTTCGGACTGGTTTTGCTTTGTAGGAGTAATTTAATTGCCTCAGTTGGTTTGCAAGTGCCATACGTTGCTTGGGGGTTAGACTACTTACCCCGTCTACGCCTGCCGTTTTCTTGCCCTGATTTTCCTGAGTCACCCTTCGCACGGCTAGCATTCTAGCCGACTTCGACTTCATCAACGTTTTTTGCAGCCTGCGGACTGTTCGATTCTCTCCACGTTGAGAGGCTTGATAGATTCGCTTTTGGAGCTTGAAGACTGTCCGCTCTAGCTTTCGCCAGTCGGTTATCTCCCATTCCACAGTTGTCTTGATTGACTCTGTATTAGACATTTGAACTCTGAATCACAACTCTATCTTCCAAATCAATGTGTGAACGTCTGCGTATCCCTCCTATTACGCGAGGGCTTTAGCTTCTTTCACAATCCCACTTTTACATATCATGCGGTTAGCAACCTGCTCAGGTATCGACCTCACTGAGAGATATATAAAAGTTACTTCGTTCCTAATGACCATTTGTTTGAGATTTTAGAGCGGTGCTATCCACCGAGGTTGTGGGAAGTGCTTGCTAAACGACAAGGTACCCGTTTAGCTCCCTTAAACCTATGGACTTTTGTCACTCCCAGTGTTGCCTCATGGCTTCAGTCTGTTTTCACTGGTTATACCTAACGATGGTTAGTAGCACCTTCGCTGTACGCTGCTCATAATCTCTTGCTAGAGGGGATTATCAGGCAGACTCCTGGCTTACCCTCATTTTTACTACCCCTTGCACGAATTACCTGTCGGATTGCTAGTCTGATGGGCTTGGGTAGCGCTTTCAACTCAGCACCTAAGCGGTAGGACTTGTTATTATGGAGGTCAACTTGTTATGGCTTATCTCCAACCTGCTATCTTTGCTTTTGGCTCAGCAGGGACTCACCTACATGGTCATTAAGTTGTCAAGGTTCTTAGTTTCAGTCAATACAATAGACTGAGAGCCTTGCTCTCCATACACTTCAGGCGGCTAAACCTTCCATTTTCGGAGAAACGAATCGCACTCCTTGCTGATACATAACACCTGAGATTTCAGGGTTTTGCATTAGTTGCAAATCGAATCGCACTAGCTCTTGAACAATGCTGGCAATGGGTGCAAATCGAATCAACTTGCGAACCCATGTGAGTGTTGTTTCGACCCGATGCTGTAAGGATGGAGCTAGCCAACCATCAGGACGGGTGCGATTGAGGAATCGTGCCTGACGATACCGAGTTTTGCGATTGCGTCTTCCTCGCCTGAGTTGGCGACGAGACAGCAATGCTTCTTTAATTTGTTGTCCTCGATGTTGTAGTTCGGCTCCAAAGATTATCTTGTCGCTCTGCTTGAGGGCAATACCAGTAGTTTTAGAACCTGGATCGAGTTTGAGTTCTAACGGCTTAGGACTTGCGTCAACCTCTTTGTTCAAAATTATCGTAAAGGGAAATCGCCTGAAAACAGATGCTTTACCTGCGTTAAGTAATGAGCGCCCTACTCCTGGTTGACAGGGTGATAGCGGTCGCCCTTTAGTGTCTAGAACAAAAATAAAATTAGACATTTTTGCGTCTCTTCTACTTGCGTGTAATGTTAGCCTCGGCAATGTTTAATGAGCTTGTTCGGCTAAAAGCACTGTCTTAACCCGTTAGAACTGTTTAACTTTTAGCGACAGGGCAACGAACTGGCTACGCATTCGTTGGTGTCATGACTCACAAAACGGAGTCCTCAAAGGACTTAGCCAGGGGAAGGTTTGGCTTGTTCCATCCCGCTCGAAGAGCCGGACAGTCTATAAGCCCCTAGCTTTAGCTATGGGGTTCCTGACGCCGAATTGTCCAATCTCAAATCGGCTGACATCGAATCCGGTTGCATGGGAACAGTTACCCTCTTCAACGAACAACAAACCCAAACTGTAAAAGCACCCGGAAACGACACGATTTGTCTGGATTTAGCTAACTTGCAAAGTAGACTCTAGCTCTTTCGGATACCAAGCTTGACCGTCGAGAGCCATTTGCTCAATCAAACTCGCAAGCCGCAGAGCTTTGAGAGCTTGTTCTCCTCCCACAGAAGGCTGATTTCCACCCCGCACGCAATTAATAAAATGCTCCAATTCTGCGTGGAGCGGTTCAATATTGCTGGTGTAAACTTTCTCGATCAACCCATCTTGACGGTAAAGCACCTGACCGTAATCCGTCACGTAATTGGCGGTTGTTTGCCGGTGAATCAAGATTTCGTTGTTGAGAAAATCTGCCTCTGTCAGAGAATTCTTGCAGTGAGCCACGATTGAACGGAGTTTGCGGTGCGTCACCTTACTGGCAGTCAGGGTGGCGACAATGCCGTTAGCAAAGTTCAACGTCGCTGTCACGTAGTCTAAATAACCTGAATCTGAGGCCCTGCTGCCGCTGGCGGTCAGCTTCACCACTTGGGAATCTGCCAATTCCAAAAGCAAGTCGATGTCGTGGATCATTAAATCCAAAACTACCGATACGTCGTTAGCCCGCTGGGAATAGGGACTCATCCGGTGAGCTTCCAATGCCAGTAACTCTTCAGTTTTCAGCACTTTGCCAAGTTCCTGAAAAGCTGGATTGAAGCGCTCGATGTGACCCACTTGTAAAATCCGGTGGGCCTCAGCAGCCGCGTTGACCAAAGATTCGGCTTCGGCAATGCTAGCCGCGATCGGCTTTTCAATTAAAACGTGAACACCCGCTTGGAGACAAGACATCCCCACAGGGTGATGCAGGCGAGTTGGAACGGCGACGCAAACTGCATCTACGTGGGCGAGCAAATCTCGGTAGTCTTCAAAGAAGCGAACCCGGTATTTGCTTGCTACATCTATTCCCCGCTCTACATTTATGTCTGCAACACCGACGAGTTCGATATCTTTTAGCAAGCTCAGAACTCGCGTGTGATGCTGGCCCATATTGCCAACCCCAATCACCCCAATGCGGAGGGGTTCGGGTTGACTTCGCTGGGCGAAAACGTTTGCGTATCCCAATGACATCCTATCTAGCACTCCTGGATTCTCCTCCACCACCACAGGAATCAAGCCCCTTGGCTTCCCTCAGCTACTCACAGCCATCCAGATAGTACCACAGTCAAACTATTTGTGAAGAATTTCTAAGTTCAGTTGCGATTATCGCATCAGGCCATTAAGCAGAAGCGAATCATACACAAGGGCCGAATACTGGGACAAAAGGTCTGGAAATTGCGTATTGACAAAATCTATTAAATGTGTATCAGCCTTGGGACGATCGTCCGCAGCATCGCAACAACACAAACCCGTCGAAATATTTGGCGATTACGATCAAACATTTTTCTGGTTTCTGTTCAAAAGTAATAGTGAAAGTAATAAATTATACAAATACAACAGATGACTTATCCGTATTACTTCGGTTATTTACATTCCGCAATCTTGGAATTCAAAAAAATTTACTTTAAGAATGCGGATAATTACGGGCGATCGCTCACTCAAATAAACTAGACTTACGTAAAGCTTAATAAAAAACAATGTGTCAAAAACAAAGGCTCAGATTAGGAAGTGCGATCGCTAGCACAATTTTAAGTTGTGCAGCGCTGTCATTAGCAGGAGTAGACCAAGCACAAGCAGCCGTCCTCACCTACTCTTTCAATATGGCACATAGTCTAGGTAACGGTTTTTTCAAGGTGAATAACTCCTCGCTTACAGGGATAGGATTGGAACAAGTTGCAGTTTCCGAGGGAAGATTCAACCCTTCTCTCATTGTTAACTATCTGGGACTAGAAGGCAAAAACTACTACAATTTGGCAGGGGCTACAGCTTTATTTTATCAAGGCGATTTTCGCGGACTGCAAGCACGCGGTGAGGACACTGCGACGAGAGAAATAATTATTCCTCCAGACGAACCATATGGACCTTTTTACGTCAAGTATCAGGGTAACGCATCTTGGTCTATAGCTTCGGTCGAGGAGTTCTCTTATAGGTGGATATCTGTTTTCACGGGGTATAGGGAGCTATATAGTATAGGCATAAACCCAGGCAGTGTAAATCTAGTTGACAAAGTGATAGCTTCAGATATCTCTGTTTCCTACGACCTAATGAAGACCGAAGCCGAACCAGTTCCCGAACCAATCACCGCTGCAGGGACTGCTTTAGCATTGGCAGGTTTAAGCTGGTTAAAACACAAGAAAAAAATGGCAGCTTGAAGTGCGATCGCACCTTAACAATTAAGCAGTCAGAAGCATTGGTAACAAGTTAAGACTTAATTGCATTTGTCAATCAGTAATATTACTCAAAAAACTGCTTTTTTAAGAGTGGAAAATTCACGATTTGAGAGAAAGTACGTATAAATATCATGGGAGGCATGATTCCTCAACCGCCCAAATCTCAGTTTTATGCCCAAATCCGAGTAAATGTTGAGCATAATTGCTGATTGACAAATGCTTTCTTAGCTTAAATTGTTACCAATGGTCAGAAGTCACTTTTCAGAAAATATTCGAGTTGCAAAATTTTGCTCTCGATTCGGAGACAGAGCTCTGGCTTTCAAAATCGCGGCTACCAAAAACGCATAGGACAAAACTCCCACCAACGCCAACAAAAGTACGCTGGCGGCTCCCGACGCATTCCACAAAGCGTGAAGTGCCGAAGCGCTGAAATAACCTACGCCCAAAATTTGCCAGCGCTTCCTGGGTTTGAGGGCGCTCAAACCGATAAAATATCCCAAATAGCCGCTGTAAGCCATGTGTCCGGCGGCGGAACCCAAAATGCGGGGAATTAGCAACTGCAATCCTACTAATTGTCCGGCGTCCGGCCCTGCTTGCAGGGTGACATTTTGGATGACATTGGGAACGTACTGTCCCAGAGTTTCTAACAGTGTAAACCCGACTGCCGAGGCACTTCCTAACAGAATTCCGTCTAAAGGTTCCCAAACGCCGACTCGATCGCGCCAGGGATTTTTCAGCCAATTTCCCAGCAACATGGCTCCCAAAACGGGCAGGGCTTTCAGCAATTCTTCCATCAGACCCGCCCCGAAAAACATTCTGGTCAAAAAAGGCAAAAAACTGATTGTTTCGCCTTCGATTGGCAGGCGACCGGGCAAAATTTCTCTAAATACGAATATAAATCCAATTAATAAGGGGCTGCTCAGAATCAGGACTGTAGCTAAAGCCGAACCAAGCAATACCCACCAAGGCTTGTGTTTGCCGCATAGTTGATAGATAAAGTAGTAAGCCGCACCGGCGAGGTAAGCTGACAGCAGCAAGTTGAATGCTGCGGAATTTCCAACGGCGACAAACATCGACACGACAACAATAACTGTGGCGATACCTGGATATAAGTAAGCTTTTTGGCTTAATTGTTTGCCAGTGGAGGCGATCGGGAATAATTGAGTTAAAGTGAGAGCGTCTTTTTCGCTACCAGCAAAATTGCCCGTTTGTGGTGCTCTTAATCCGGGTTGATTTTGGTAAGGGATTACGGGAGATTCAAATATAAATTCAGGGCCGTCAATACCGAGACTGATGCGATCGCCTGTTTCTAAAGTTTGGCAGCCAGAGAGCTTTTTTCCGTTGATATAAGTTCCGTTAGCGCTGTTGAGGTCGCAAATTTCCCATCTCGTCAAAGTACCCTGAGTTAGGGGACGGATCAGGGCGTGGCGACGGGAAACCATGCCGTGGGCGATCGACTCTAAAGCTATTTGACAATTGCGATCGCGTCCGATGACCCATTCCCCTTCTTCAGAAAGTTGGTACTTGGATACTGGGGTTTCCAGAGCATCTTTGGCTGGCACTTGTCGCAGAAATCCGATTTCATTAGTCATGAGTTATGAGTCATTAGTCATTAGTCATTAGTCATTGGTCATGAGCTCACGAGCTGTTAGCTGATGTTATTTTTGAGCAATCTTTATTCCACAGTTATTGGTTGTTAGCTGCTGACTAATTACTAATTACTAATTACTAATTACTGCTGACTAATGACTAATGACTAATAACTCTGCTTATAGATTTGCCCTGGCATCCTGAACGGCAGCATAGAAAAATATGCCAGTTAGCGGTACGCTCAGGGCGAGGATGATGCCCGTGACTAAATTGCCAAGTTGAGCTTCTCCCGATGACAGCTCAAAGATGGAGCCGACTGCCGCGATCGCAGTGATGCACGAAAGAGCTAATAGTAAACCACTTTTCGGAGTTCCTGCCATCATACTGATTTTACTGCCTTTGGCGAAAATTTCTGCTTGACTAATGCTTCATTCAGTGCCAGCTTGTTTTCTACTCTGTCTACAAACAGCACTCCGTTGAGGTGATCCATTTCGTGCTGAATTGCCCTCGACAGTAAATCTGTTGCTATCAGGGTTTGTGGGCGGCCGTATTCGTCGCGGTAGGAGACTTCAATGACTTCTGGGCGTTTGACTTCTAAATAAACTCCCGGAATGCTCAAACACCCTTCTTGCAAGATGCAGATATCGCTGCTGCTACTTTTGATGGTGGGATTGATCAAAACCATTGGGGGTGTGGCGGGGTTTTCCGGGTCGCAGTCGAGGACGATTACTTGTTTGTGGACTCCGACTTGGGGGGCTGCCAAACCGATGCCATCCGCACTGTACATGGTTTGCAGCATTTCTCGGACTAGCTGCCGAATTTCTGCATCGACGCTTTTGACGCGCTTAGCTGGCTGCCGCAGGACGCGATCGCCTAATGTGTGTATTGTTAGGGGCGGTTTTTCTAACTTTTTCTTTTCAATCAAGACCTGAGCCGTCATAGAACCTCGCGGGATGTTTGGAAACCCCCAACGAAAGCTGTTGGGGGAGGAAATTGGAACCAATACTATTATTTCCAATATTAATCTAATTGTGAACTACCCAGCGCTGATGCTATCGCATACAGCGTGGGCTTCTGTCTTCGTAGGGGAGTGCCTCAGATTGGACTTACGCCCCACCTTTGGACTTACCTCCCCTCCAACAGCAGAAACGGCCGTTCCATCCGTCTTTAGCATTCTGATACCTTCATTCCTGATATTTGTTGCAGCATTGCCATCTCTGTCGTGATGAGTGCCACAGTGAGAGCAAGTCCACTCGCGCACATCTAGAGACATTTCCGAGACTTGATGCAAACAAACTGAACAGGTTTTGGAGCTAGGGAACCATCGATCAATTTCTACTAACTTACCGCCTGTGCGGTCTAATTTGTAGCTCAGGAAATTGACAAACATTCCCCAGCCAGCATCAGATATAGCTTTAGCTAAGCAATGATTACGAACCATGCCTTTAACATGAAGATTTTCTACTATGACAACTTGGTTTTTGTTGACCAGATTTGCGCTGAGTTTATGCAGAAAATCATGCCGACTATTGGCTACCCGTTCGTGTACCTTAGCCACTGATTTTTTAGCTTTTTTGCGAGAATTACTACCATCCTTTTTACGCGCTAATTTTTGCTGCTTACGCTTGAGATTTTGTTGATATTTTACAAAATGTTGAGGATTCTCAAACTGAGAAATCTTAGTGCCGTCGGCAACGATCGCAAAGTGTTTTAATCCTAAGTCAATCCCAACGATTTTCCCAGAGGTAGAAATTTCTGGATTTTCACCTTCAATCTCAAATAAAATTGCAGCAAAGTATTTACCCGAAGGGTTTTGGCTAACTGTGACAGTTTTGATTTTTCCGTCAATCGGTCTATGTAATTTTGCTTTGACTACTCCAAGTTTAGGGAACTTGAGTTCAGAGTCAGAAACGACTTGAACATTTTGGGGGTATTGAATCGACTGCTTATGCTTTTTTGACTTGAACTTAGGAAACTGAGCTCTTTTGTCAAAAAAGTTTTTATAGGCAGTCGTGAGATTAAGCGTAGCCGCCTGTAGCACTTGACTGTAGCAGTTACTTAACCATTCATATTCCTTTTTTAGTGCTGGCAGTAAAGCATTTAATGCAGATTGTCCCAGCCCTTTGCCAGTCTCTTGATAGACTTCAATGGACTTATTAAGCGCGTAATTCCACCACCAACGAGCGCAACCAAAACTCTGTGCCAGATGCTGGGACTGCCGATCGGTAGGGTATAAACGAACTTTGACAACTTTGCGTAGCATTTACTTACTGGTAATTGCTATTAATAGTAAATATTATATCAAAGGTTTTGCCGATCTGCAAAGATCGCAAAGCGAACAAGTGGGCATCGAACCCACTTGTTCTGTACGCTTTCATCCCGGCACTCAACGGACTACCATTAGAGTGCGGGACTTCCCGCTTGTTAGTTAAGTAGCCATGACTGGAAACGCACCAAACCAACGGCCGGTTATTTCTCTGGGGCTTTCGCCTGTTTTAGTGGCGGTAGAGCTTTTAGGTGCGATCGCGATTTTGCTGGCTGTTTTGCTCATCGTCAAGTTTTGGGCGGTTTTGCCCGATCGAATTCCGATTCATTTCGGCTTGGGGGGGGTGGCTGATGCTTGGGGCGACAAGGTGACGATTTGGATCGTGCCGGCTGTGGCTGCGATTATTTTTGCGGTTTTAACTGCGGTATCGCGCTATCGGCATACTTTTAATTATCCGGTACCGATTAATTCTGAGAACGCTCGCCGGCAATATCTGTTGGGGCGAGGCCTTTTGGTTTGGCTGAAGGCGGAGATTTGCTGGCTGTTGGCGTTTGTGGTGCGACAGCAAATTCTTGTCGCTTTGGGCAATGCTCAAAGGTTTAGTATGGAGTTGCTTTTAGGGATAATTGTTTTGATTTTAGGGACGGTTGACCTGTATTTACTCAAGGCTTATTCGGCTCGCTAGATGTAGGGCAAAAAACTTATTACATATACCCAAAAACTAAGTTTTTTGAGCATTTTTTAAACCGCAGTTAATAATATATAACCTCTCAAAATCAATATTTTTTTAAGAATGAGGAATAAATTACTCAATTTTTTTCTGAGGAGTTTAGTCCTCACTACAAACATTTTTGAGGGCGGGTAATTGACCAAGAATTTCTTGATGGTACCCGCCACGTGATGTATCCGTGGAATCAATCCAAAATCTAAAATCTAAAATCCTCAAGCCCCCGAATTTATCCGTGGGGTCAATCCAAAATCTAAAATCTAAAATCTAAAATCGATTGACTGGACATGAGAGGAATCACAGCCCAGAGGTTTGTGGTGCGGTAAACGCCGATCGACTAACCCATCAGATATGTTTGCTGATTGTTCATCGGCAATACTCGCAGCCGTTGATTTTTCAAATCGGGTTCTAATCCTAGTTCTTCCATTGGAATCACGCCCAGCAAAACAGCAGAAACGCCTTCGGGCAATTCTAAACAATCAAATCTCCCTTCTCTCCCTTCTACAATAATTTGAGCGCCGGCAAAAATTCGACCTGTTGTGATGCCAGCCGATGTTTCTACATCTCTTTCTCCTACTTGTTTTAAACCGATTTGGCTAATAATGAGAGCTGGCAGGGAAAGCAGTGTCGCTCCGGTATCGACAATCACCTTATCGATCGTCACAGAGCGAACTTCCTCAGCAGAAATGAATCCCCGTTCAGCCATAACTAGATCGATGAAATTCGTGACGGCGATTGTTGTAAGAACTTGACCCATTTGTTTTTCTTGCAGATTGGGGAGTACGAGTGTCATAATTATGTTACCTCTTTGAGTGGATTTTATGGTACATCTTTGGGCTGTTTCGTCCGCTAGAATATTAAACCATCAGATATGTTTGTTCTTCATTCATCGGCAATACTCGCAGCCGTTGATTTTTTAAATCTGGTTCTAAGCCTAGCCTTTCCATCGGAATCAGGCCCAGCAAAACCGCATCAACTCCTTCGGGCATTTCCAGGCAGTCAAACACTGCTTGTCGCCCTTCAACTTCCAGCATTATATCTTGAAAAATCCGCCCTTTTCTGATTCCCGCAGCAGTTTCTACATAGGTTTCTCCAAGCTGGCTTAAACCCAACTGGCTGATAATGAAAGCTGGTAAGGCAAGCAGAGTGGCTCCGGTATCTACTAAAACTTTATCGAGAGTTAATGAACGAATTTCACCCGCAGGAATGAACCCCCGCTCAGCTAGGACTTGATCGATGCGATTCGTTACGGTGATTGTTGTAAGAACTTGACCCATTTGTTTTTCTTGCAGATTGGGGAGTACGAGGGTCATAGTACGTTACCTCTTTTGAGTGTAATTAGTGGAGATTTCTATTGTAATATTATCTAGAATACTGCTAGGTTAGTTAAAATCGTTTTAGTGATCGGCTAAAATTAGAATTTGCCTCAACGCATGACACCAGAAAACAACTCTTCTCAACCCAATCGCCCTGAATCTAACGTGACTGTAGAAAGTCAGAACGGTGCGAACCCTACTGTGCCACCAGAATCAGGGACAATCGTCGCTACTGCTGAACCGGAAAAACCGGTGCCGCCGCCTCCAACTCGCAAGGTTTTTCTGCCCCAGCAGCCGGAACAAACGACTGCTGAGAAGTCGGGGGCGGCGCTGACGCTGGGGTTGATCGCAGCGATGATTTTTGGGCTGGCCAATGACAACATTTGGCTGGGCTTAATTGGCGCTGTCGGTGCGATCGGCATATCGCTGCGACTGATGTGGCCGAGTTGGGGCAAAATCTGGGCGCAGGTAATTCCGCCGACTTGGCGCACTCTGATCGTCGCCTGCTTCGGGCTTTTAGCTGGGATTGTTGGCTTGCTGATGCTCAGCGGTAGTAATACTGAACCGGGAAGCCGCAACATCCAAATCAACTGGGACGCCATCGGGGCTCTCGGCGAGTTGATCGGCGCTTTGGGCCAAATTTTGATCGCAATTTTGGGCGTTTACGTGGCTTGGCGGCAGTACGTGATCTCGAAAGATTTGACGATTCAGCAAAATCGAATTACGCAGCAGCAAACGATCGATGCTTATTTTCAAGGGGTTTCGGACTTAGCCCTTGACGAACAAGGGTTTTTGGAAGACTGGCCGCAGGAAAGGGCGATCGCAGAAGGCCGCACGGCTGCGATTATGAGCAGTGTAGATGCTGAAGGTAAAGCTAAAATTCTGCGGTTTTTGTCGCAGTCTAGATTGGTTACTCCTCTGAAGCGCGATCGGCTTTTAGGCCGCCCCATCTTTGACGGCGACGGCGGCTACGCTGAAGATAGAGAGCACGGTATCCGCGTTATCGATCTCAATGTCATGTTAGCGGGTGCTGACCTGGCTGGCACCGATTTGCGGTGGACGGATTTGAGCGAAGCCAACCTCGTCCGCGCCAATCTCAGCAAGTGCGATTTAGTGAAAGCCAACCTCTCGCGCGCTGTCTTGTACGACGCCAATCTCGCTCGCGCCGACATGAGAGCAGCCGCATTATTCTACGGCTCGGCACAAACTGCATCTCCCCGCAGCCGTACCGAATTTCCCAACTATCAAACGGGGGAACATACTGGCGCTGTGGTTGAACGTGTTGATTTCACCGGTGTCAAGCGGCTGTCGGAGGAGCAGCGCTATTACTGCTGCGCTTGGTGCGGCTCGAAGTCGAGAGAGACTATTCCCGGCGGCTGCGAAGGGATTCCCAATAAACTGGGACGTTAAAATTAGCAGTACGGCTGTACTTGCGTATATATTTGGCGATCTCGCTGGCAGCGGACTATACTTGAATTCTCAATCTACAGTCTTGCGCTGTTTTAGGGATGACAAATACTGATTTAGGGTTAGAAGTAATTGGGCACCGTCCGCGCTCCAAAAGCAGGGACGGGCTAATTTTTGTAATTGCTATGTGGTTTCTGAGCCGATCGGTAATTGCGATCGGGATGCAGATAATTGCTCCTTTAGCCTCCCTCCCGCCAGAGGATTGGGCCCCTCTAAGTTTTGCCAGTGGCTTCCTTCCCAAAAGTGGCTGGGAACTGTTTTCGCACTGGGACGGTAAATGGTACGTCCAAATCGCTAATTTAGGCTACACCTATGCAGATGACGGGCCGAACTATTCTGTGGCTTTTTATCCCCTGTTTCCTTTGCTGATGCGTGGGTTGACGACTCTGGGAATGCAAGTGGAAGTAGCAGGGGTACTCATCAATAGTTTGGCCTTTCTGGGTGCCTTAGCCGTGGTCTACTTTTGGGTGGAAGAGCGATACGATACTGGTGCAGCCAAGTGGACAACTGCTGTGCTAGCTTGGTGTCCGTTCTCACTATTTTGCACTGTCATATACACAGAAGGATTGTTTTTGTTCCTGACAGCATCGGCTTTACGAGCTTTTGAAAGGGGCGAGTATATTTGGGCGGCTTTTTGGGGAGCTTTGACGACTGCTACTAGAGGGCCAGGAGTAGCCCTGATACCTACTTTTTTGCTGACAGCTTGGAGGGAAAAAAGACCTCCCCTGGCTTATGCTGCGGGTTTTGGTAGCGCGATCGGGTTTTTTTCATTTATTTTATATTGTGCTATTAATTTGGGAGATCCTTTAGCATTTATTCACATCCAAAAACACTGGCCTCAGCCTACTTGGTGGGAGATATTTAAGGACTTGTTCAGTTTCAGCTTGTCCGGTGCTACTAAAGTTGGGATGGTTTTTGGCGGTGGCTTTTTGTTGTGGTATTTACGAAAAAGGTTGAGCATTACAATCATTTGCTTCGGTTTTTGCTCTTTGGCCCTGCTGGTTACTTCGGGAGCTTTACACTCGGTAGAGCGCTACGCTTACGGTATTGTGCCACTGTCAATAGGTGTTGGCTTGTTATTGGCGGATAGGCCTCGTTGGGGTTACGGGTTGATGGGATTGTTTGGTATATATCTGCTGCGCTTTTCCGTGAGATTTGCTAGTTGGCTGTGGGTAGCTTAGGGGCGATCGCTCTTAATATCTTTTGCCCAAACTTAATTTACTCTATTTCCCAAGCTGCCTGAAAAAAGTCTCTTTCGCACAGCATGGCGTAGTGATAGGTTGCTTCTACTTCCGGCGTCGCTTCGGCGTAGCGATCGACCAAACTTTCCAGCCGCTTTGCTAAAATCTCAAAATCCGGGCTGCTATAGGTGGAAATCCAGTCCCTAAAGGCGTGTTCCGGTATATTAGGTTTAGCTAGCTGCTGTCCCAAAAAAGCATACAACCGCAAGCAAGGAGTCATGGCGGCTACTGTCAAACCTACACCACTCCCCCAGGCTGTCGCTAATAAAAAATCTGTGTAGCGGCGGGTAGCAATTCCCGGTTTTGCCTCTTGCAAGTTTACACCCCATTTGGCTGCATATTTTTGATGCAAACGAAGTTCTTCTAAAACGCCGCTACCGAGATTGTGGAGAATTTCAAACCCCTCCCAGTCGGGTGCTTTTGCCGCAGCGATACTGTAAGCGCGAGCGAATGCTCCCAGAAAAAATGCGTCTTGTGCAACGTAATAGGCAAAACTATTTTGGGGCAGGCTGCCGTCAGCAATGCCTCTGACAAAGGGATGTTGCAGACAAGCTTCGCTTAAGTCTTGATTGGCTTGCCAAAGATAGTTAGAATTAGCCATGATTTGTTTATCTCTCCGTTATGATGGTAATTGTTAGAGGACTTACGCAAACCACATGGTTTATACTATAAAACAGTGGGGAAAGACAACCAGGAATTAACAATAAAACCTGGGTTTTAGCCTTCCCGCGCTGAGCGTCCTGTCTTAAATTCAGGCTCCCAATCTATGATAACAGATATATTCGGCTTGATTCCATTGGTGGCTCTGGGCATTTTGTTTCTCATATTTCATAAAATAGATAATTGTTGGCGCAGCGCTATTTTGTCCGCAGCAATTGTGGCGGGAGTTATTGTTGCTTTATCTACTGAAATTTTTAGTTTATTTAGGTTGCTGACTTTTGAGTGGGTGTTCGGGCTGTGGTTGGTAGTAGATATTCTGTTGTTGATTTTTTATCTAAAATTTAAAATTGTCCAGCCAATTGTGGAGAAAAATCAAGATGAGAAATTTCCGAATTTCTTACTGGGGTTGCTAGGCGGTGTATTATTTATTTTTGCTGCGGTGGGCTTGATTGCTGTAGTTGCACCGCCTAACAATTGGGATTCTATGACTTATCACATGAGCCGGGTTGTGCACTGGATGCAAAACCGTAGTGTCGAGCATTATCCTACTTCTTATGTGCCACAGTTGTATCACCCGCCTTGGGCTGAGTTTGCGATTATGCACTTTCAGATTTTAAGCGGGGGCGATCGCTTTGCTAATTTGGTACAGTGGTTGAGTATGGTGGGAAGCGCGATCGCAGTTTCTTTAATTGCTAAGCAACTGGGCGCTAATTTACGCGGTCAAGTTTTTGCTGCTGTTTTTGCTGCGACTTTGCCAATGGGTATCCTCCAGGGTTCTAGCACTCAAAACGATTATGCTGTATGTTTCTGGGTAGTTTGTTTTGTTGGCTGCGGTTTAGCAGGACTCTCCGCAGGAATTACCGGGTTTAATACTTTTAAAATTGGTGCTAGTTTGGGTCTAGCTCTCTTGACAAAAACGACAGCTTATATATTTTGTTTGCCTTTTATTGTTTGGTTTATTGTAGGAGGAATTAAAAGTTTTCGGGCGAAAATGCTGCCACCAATTTTGATAATAGCCACGGTGACTTTAGTTTTGAATATCGGTCACTTTTGGCGAAATTACGATTTATTCGGTTATGCGATCGGAGCACCTCAAAGTTTTACTAAAGAATATAAAATAGAAGTATTTACCCTGCCAACTTTTCTGTCAAATGTAATTAGAAATTTAGGTATGCAAGCCGGTACGAGGATTTCCCGCATTAATGGTATAATTGTTGGAGTGATCAACATCCTGCACAGAATATTGGGCGTAGCTACAAACGACCCGCGCATCACTTGGCCTCCCGGACAAGTATTTGCGATCGCTACACCGTCATTTAATGAAAACACAGCTACAAATCCCATCCACTTCTGGCTGACACTTGCCACGATCCCACTTATACTTAACACCCCAAGTTGGAGAAAAACAAAAATAGTATTAACCTATTTAAGTGCTGTAATAATGGCATTTTTACTGCTGTGTCTTCTGCTGAAATTGCAGCCTTGGCACAGCCGACATCACATGTCAATATTTGTATTATTTTCCCCACTATTTGGATTAGCCGCATCGGAATTATCAAATCATAAAATAGCGAATTATCTGGTCGCCATTCTGATTGTCATGTCGCTACCTTGGATTTTTCACAACAACTTTCGACCTCTCCTGGGAGATAGTAACATTTTTAATAGCAGCAGACACGAGCTTTACTTTGCAAGTCGGCCGAACATCGAGGTTGCTTACAATACAGCAGTAGATTTTGTTAAATCTAAAAACTGCACGAATATAGGACTGTCATTTTGGGCTAAAAATGTCTGGGAATATCCCTTGTGGGTAATGTTTGCAGAGTCGGGAAAACCAGCACCTCGCATCGAGCACATTTCCACTATCGATCCTGTTGTCCAGCAAAAGCTCAACTCGGAACCTTACAAAAGTTTTACCCCTTGTGCCATAATTTACTCAGCTACAAAAAATGACGACCGACAAGGAAAAGAGATGGTTGTAAAAAATCAAAGTTACCTACAAAAATGGTCAATGGAGCCACTAAGTGTATTTGTGAAAAAATAACCTTTGGATTTATTTGATTTAACAGTTGAAAACCTGATTCCCCTAAATAAACTGCGATGAACGATAGACCTAAGTATTCCTTGATAATTCCCATCTATAACGAGGAAGAAAATTTAGCTGAACTTTACCGGCGAATTAGTGCCGTGATGGCTCGAATGGACGGCCCAGTAGAATTAATTTTAATCAATGATGGCAGTCGCGATCGCTCTCTCGAACTTTTGCGAGAATTGCACGAAAAAGACTCGCGAATTTGTTACCTCAGTTTTGCCCGCAATTTCGGTCATCAAATAGCTGTAACTGCTGGTTTAAACTTTTCTAGAGGTCAAGTTGTAGTCATCATGGACGGCGATTTGCAAGACCCGCCAGAGCTAATTATGGATATGGTAGAACAGTGGCGGCAGGGCTATCAAGTGGTTTACGCTCAGCGCACTCAACGCCGTCAAGAAGGTTGGCTTAAGCGGTTGCCAGCTTATATGTATTATCGCATTTTGCGGAATCTTGCTGATGTTGATATTCCCACAGATACGGGAGATTTTTGTTTGATGGATAGGTGCGTGGTGGACGTACTCAATGCGATGCCTGAACGCAACCGCTACATTCGGGGATTGCGCGCTTGGATTGGTTTTAAACAAACGGCGGTTAAGTTTGAACGTGATCCGCGTTTTGCTGGCGATGTTAAGTATACCTTCAGTAAATCTTTTGCTTTGGCGATGAACGGTTTAGTGTCTTTTTCAAAAGTTCCTCTGCAACTGTCGATTTATTTGGGTTTATTTTCGGCTTTCGTGTCTGTTTTGATGGCTTTTTTGGTTTTGTATTGGCGTCTTTTCTCTGTGGGTTCGGCATTAACTGGTTTGACAATTGTGATTATGGCGGTTTTCTTTTTGGGTGCGGTGCAGTTGGTCAGTATTGGGATTTTGGGTCAGTATGTGGGGCGGATTTACGAGGAGGTGAAGGATCGGCCACTTTATACGCTGGCAGAAGTGGCTGGTTTCGAGCCATTACGTCAAAAAAATGATAAATAAGCAGGACTTTTTTACTATCTGGACGGCTTAAAGATAGCGGTTGTATGGTGGGTCGGCTGAATCACCTGAACCCTGAACCACATTCAAAATGCGGGTTGTGGATTCATTATTTTCTACTTAATTTCAGCCGATATAAACTCCTGATGCCATTGTTGAGCGACTCTATCCCAGCCAAATGAATCTTTAAGTTCTAATGCTTCCTGTCTTAAAGAGTCTTGTTTCTCAGGATTTTTTAACAAGTCAATCACTGCTGCAACAAAAGCATTATTAGTTTCCTCATCGCCCGCAGGCCCCTTAATTCTGATACCTGATTTTACAGTATCATCTAAACCTGCATAAGTTGTCACCACAGGAACACAACCAGCGGCTTGTGCTTTCCAAGCGCTAATACAGAAAATCTCCACAGCAGTATGACAAGGATAAACCCAGATGCCTGATTTGAATAATTCTTCCACTAACTCCTTGTGTCCAATCCTGCCATGTTCATAGACATTTTCCTGCTCGAAAAGTTGTAAAAGTTTTTGCTTTTTATCTGGCAAGTATGGAAATCTCTCAAGATAAGGTGAATTAATTAAAGCATCAATTCCTTGCCAACCATAAAAAATATGTAATTCAACATCGGGCACTTCTTTGAGAACTTGATCCCATTGAGTCAGTAAATTTTCAATACCTCTTCCATAATCACTAATCGAAATTAGCCTTTTGGGATTTCTAGCAATTCCTGTTAAATTGAAATCTTCGAGATTAATCCCATTGGTTGTTAAAAAAATCTTGTCTTCAGGAATCCAGTCTGGCAGCAGAGATTTATGAAAAGTTGACAACATAAAAAGTTTGTCAAAACTTGCCAGAAATTCCACACGCTGAGACTCTTCTAAAGGAGGAAATAATTGCGGGTTATCGTGCATCCAGACAGCAGTTTTTCGGGCTTTCACTTTCATACGCATAGGTTGTGTCCAAACACGATGAAAGATTAAGACATTAAAGTTATCTTGGGTATTGAAGTTATCAACTGACTGATAAATTACTCCATTATATTCCCCTTCCATATCACCGCAGCGATTAAAAACAGTAACCTGGTAGCCTAATTTCAATAATTCTTGGCTTAAGTAAATGATCGCTTCTTCACTTCCGCCAATACCTTTCTTCACAGATAGAGGAGACCAATCTTCTAGATGAAAGGGAAAATTGGAATAAATTACAATTGAGTTATTGTCCCAGTTCATATTATTGGAATTCACAAATAAATAACATTAATATTTTATAATAAAATTATACGTTTGTCAAATAAGTCCCCAAAATCAAGAGGATTTAATTTTGTGTCACTGACTCACACAACATGGTTAACGTCGAATTTGGATTGATACACACTTTTTCTATGACTGTCATCACATCATCAGCAAATAACTGTGCTGTTCGAGCGCTGATTACAGGTTCTACATAAATAAAATTGCAAAATAACTGCTCGTTTAGCGTGAGAACACCTAACCAAAAACAATCACCACTAATATGGTGAGGAGTAGCAAAGTAGAATTCCTTAACCTTTAGCTTATCGGCTTGATGCCGAAATTGAAATTTGCCTCTATTAGAAATTGCAAAAAGATTATTTCTTCCCATAGTATCTTCTTTACTCAAGATAGACTTAATCACGAGTTCCTTCATGGAATCCATGTCAAGATTACGTAATTTACCTTGTTGTAGTCTAGTTATATGGACACCGCTAATTAAAGAATCATGTATTTGGGATTTACATTCTCTAGCTAAATCCCCAAAAGATGTATTTGGCTCAACTAACTGATTAAAACCCAGCACAGATATAAAACAACCTAGATTTTGGTCTGTGATTTCAGGCTCACAATATTTTCTCAAATCTACAGGTAAACCATAGGAGAAATTTGCCTGTGTATCTATTGATAGTAATTTACCAGCAGCAAATAGCATTGCCGCACACATAGCACCATGCACTGTGGTTTTTTGTTGTTTGCATTTATCAATTAGTATCTTAGTCTTTTCTTGACTAAGCATTCGCGGTAACATCCGAGTTAAACGTTCGTTAGCGGATGCTTGATGTTCAATAATTAATTGGGGTGGTAGAGAGGGTTGTTCAGTTGCGAGTGGATGATTTTCCCTTGGTTCTTTACTGGTAATATTATAAGTAACTAAATTTTCTATGGGCTGAATAAATTCTAGGGAGTCTACTTGAGATATATTCTCTCCATCCTTGATTTTTTGACAATAAAATAACAGGTCATCAATAAAGCGCATACATGATATGCCATCTACAATTCCATGATGAAAGGTAATAATCATTTCACAGGTATTTTGATTCTGAGGAGAATACAAAAGAGTTAGGCGACACAGAGGATTTTTCCCTAGTGTAAATTTTGTATGTATTTCTTTCTCGGCAAGTTTAATTGCTTCATTTTCATCTTTTTTGTATATAATTTGGACTGGAATTTCCGTTATTCCTGACGATTGAAAATATAATCCATCCTCAGACTCAACAATGTAAACTTGGAGCATGGGATGACGCTGTTGGACTAATTTAAGAGCTTGTTGAACAACATCCGGTGTTAAAATCCCTTCCAGATAGACAACATTTACAATTAGTCCACCTCCCACGTCATGGCCGAGCGCCATCCACATTTCTACCAAACCAAGTTTTCTGCTGAAAGATTTCATTTGGATTTTCTCTGATTTCAAAGTTTATCTACATTTATGCAATTGCTCAATTATCCAAAATTGAGTGGTTTGTAACAATACTCCGGACTATTTTTAAATAGGGATGCGATGCCTTCGGCAAGCAACGCTTACGCAATAAAGCACAGAAGCGAAAAAAGTGAGTGCAATCTGAACCCAAAATGAACAGAAAAAAAGGCGCTCTTTTAGGTTAAGCTATAAAATCACACAATCTTAACAGATTCCATTAGGAAAATTATGGAATCCATCTTACAACAAATGCCGAGGATTAGTCAACCCCAAAAGAAGTTTTTAATCACTTTATTCTAAAATATTTTGCTGATCCTTTTGTTTTGTCAACTTCACGAATCTCAGTCGTTATAGTTGTTTGAGCGAAAAAACCTACCGTCCTCTCTTTCTCAAAAGCTTTAACTTTCCACCATTTAATCAATATTTGCTCGAATCTGCCTTAAATCCTGAACACACAGTCATTGCTGGTATTGAGTGTTTTTTTTTATAAAAACTGGCCAAAAGACTGACGGTAAAGCTTATTTTTATAAGGGTGTAGCTGGTAAATCGGAACAGGGGTTGGAAATTCCTGTAATTTCTATTGTCGAAATAGATAGTCGTTTATCTTATAGCTTAAGCCTACAGCAAACTCCATCACGCCCTCAAATAAAGCCCGCGAAAAAATGCCCCAAAATCCGAAGAATTGCTGGTCGAAAAAAAGTCGAAAAAAACCGGAATTTTCAAGTTCAAAGCCTGACATCACAAGAGTTGATGACTATGCAAAACATTTGAATAATACTCGTTATTTCTTCCCTAGTTCTGTACGTACAAATGGTCGCTGATGGCTATTAATATCGCTCTAAATTCTGGGATGCTGTGCGGGAGTTAAATTTAAACTTTATTGGCAAGCGAGCGAGTTGATGCTAACTTACGCTATCTCTATAAAGGTGAACAAAAAAACTGGGAGCACCTCACAAATATGATGGTAAATTTAACTCTAGTGATTTGAGTCGTCTTAAATTTATTAAAAAAATAAAAGCGGGAGTTTCATTATATACATTGGTACTAGGCGAGTTGTTGTTTAAATTGCCAGATGAGTTTGGCTTGTATTTCTGAGGTTCAAGCCAAGGGAAATATCAAAAATGCGTTATTGTTTAGCACTGATATTCACCTGCTGCCTGAGCAAATTGTTGAATATTATCAGGCTCGTTTTCATATCGAATTTATTCTTCGTGATGTCAAGCAATTTACGGGATTGTCTGATTGCCAAGCTCGTCATTTACCGCGACTTAATTTTCATTTTAATGCCAGTCTTATTGCCTTCAATTTAGCTAAACATCAACTCTCTACTTGTCATTCATCTGCCAAGTCTTTTGTGTTTTCAATAACCTCTTATAAACGTCTGGAATTCAATAAACACCTACTTTGTACCTTGATTGACAAGTTAGATTTAGACCCAGATTTGATTTTAAATCATCCTAATCTTTCTTCAGTCTTGTCTTATGGTAAGCTGTTCGACATTTAAAGGACAATTGTAGGGTGCGTCAGTACATAAGCGTTTCCCTTGTAAGCGTAAGTGTTCTAGCTGACGCACCTTACCTGGTTCGTTAGTTGTTTAAATGCGTAACAGCTTACTCTGGCTGCTTAAAAACTGTCGGGAGTATTGGCATAAGATATAATGAAGAAAGTTCTATAATGAAAATTAGCGCTAGGAAGTTATTTAGGCAAACAATCCTATTAAGGAATTAAAAATAAATAAGGTGACTAATAGAGCAATAGTTTACCTTGGAGCAAGGCTTCTGGGGTTTAATTGTACAACTTATATTATGTCCGGTCGATTCCCTCCGCTTCGCTTCGCCCGACATCAGGTAGGGGTTCCCCTCACCAACAATATCTGCCAATAATTGACAATCTCAAAAACCCGCCCGACCGGGATATTATGGTCAATCGATCGGACATGATATTATTGATTTTTCATTCCTAAGTCACGAAGAAGTCGCAAAGCTTGCGAAGCAAATTTATGAGAGCAGCATCCGCGAAAAAGTAGAGTCAGAAAACAATATTGGTAAAATGGTGATTATCGACACACTTTAGCCAATCCCGCTTCATACTCTGCATCGACTTCATCAAGTAGCGCATCTAACCGCCCATCCTCCAAATCGTTTTCAATTTGCCTATCCCAAACCTGTTGGCGATACTCTATCAGCCAAGTAGTGAGTTCGGATAGTTCCTTAACTGACAAGTTCATAATTGCTGTTTCAAGTTCTTTAACGCTCATACATTTTGCCACATCATTAATATTATTAATATACCAATAATCCTGAACGCACGGGTAGTCATAAACCAGGTTTTTTCCGAAAGACGCGTTGCAGCTTACAGATGAGCGTGAAAAACCCGGTTATGAAGGTTAGTTGTAGATTATACAGAGCGACGCAGCCGTAAGTATGGTGGGCCGCTGCGAGATTTTCGAGTTTATTTCTAGATTGTAAATAGCGACGTACCCACGGTATTTTTTAGGGTGCGTCGCTGTGACATTTTCGAGTTTATTTCTAGATTGTAAATAGGGACGCACCCTACTATCTCGTCACGCAGACTCCGCCCACCACTACCCGACATTGATCGCGGTCCGCATCAAATCTACTATCATTCCGCCTCGCCGAATCTAAATTTCTACTCCGCGAATTGTAGTAATAATCTCCCGCCGGAAAGTTTCTAGTCGGGACAGCGCAGTAAGTCGAGTCTTGATTTCCATCGTCAAATCTGACTCTCACCATAGAACGTCTCTCGCGACAATCAACAGACCGCAAGCCAAAATCATCTTCCAGAAGCTGTGCTCTGTCATATCGACCGTCATTTCGGCCGTCATCTCGCCTCGTGTACCAATCGTCCCGCGAATTGCGAGATCGTCTGTTGCCCCCATCAATTCCCGAAACTTCCAGCGTGTAGCTACCGCCCCTGGCTGCATCTTTTGCTAACACTAAAAGCTTATAATCGCCAGTACGGGGAATTTGATAATTAAAAGAACGGTCTAGCGTAAAAGCGACTTGTTTGTTGTTCCCGTAAAACAGCACCATGACGGGAGTAAAACCGCGACTTCTATCTGTATCTAAAAAAACTTCAATGTTGTCGCCTTCCCTTGCGCTGAATGTGTATTCTTGACCGCGCAATTCTTCCGTCGGAGTTCCGGGTGTCCACATATTTCGGAAACGGTAAATCGGGGAAGTGCGACGAATTACTCCGTCAATGCGATCGTTATTACCTATCTGTTCGCCAACCGCACTTGAGGAAATTCCGGTAAGTGCCAATCCCGTAACTAGGACTGCGGCAGCAATACTGTTTAACAAGTTGTGTGCTTTCATATCAACCTCTGGAAAATTTTAAAATCTTTTTGCTTTTTTTGTGCCGACATTTGCATACACAATCCATTTTAAATGTAATTTCTGCCAACCGTGTCAACCTCACCCAACCCGGCTATTTAGCGGGTGCAAAATCTCATGTTAAAGTTATAGACGTTGAGCCCTAATCTAAAGTTGCGATCGATCGCCACAAATCAGCAATCCCGATTCAGCGTCGAGACTCGCCATAATTCCCATTGGCAAAGCAGCGTTAACTCCCTCGTGCCCGAAGGGCAAATCCGAGACAATCGGAATATTCAAGTCCCCCAGCCGATCGCGCAAAACCTCTTCAATGCTAAAACTGGGAATACTCGGCTCAATCTCGCAGCGACTGAAGCGCCCCAAAGCAATGCCCCGCACCCCAGCGAAAGCCCCCGCCATCCGCCACAAAGTCAACATTCGATCGACCCTGTAAGGAGCCTCGGAAACATCCTCAAATGCGAGAATAACCCCGGTCAAATCCGGTTGATACGGGGTTCCGAGCAAATGAGAAGCCACAGTCAGATTCGCAGGAAACAGCCGCCCGGTGGCTTTTGATCTGCCCCATCCTTTACCTTGCAAAGATTGTAAGGGACGACCTTCTATGCAGTCAAAAAGTCGATCGACAGACCAATCCGGTTCATCCGCCAAAGTTGTCAGCATCGGCCCGTGAACGCCCCAAATGCCCAATTTGTCGTGATTCCACAGCAAAGCAGTAATGTCGGAAAAGCCGATTAACCATTTCGGGGAATGGGAATTGGGAGTTGGAAATTGGGAATTTGCCCAATCTCCCACATTTCCTTTTTCCAAAAGTCGAGTGCTGCCGAAACCGCCTCGAACACACAGAATACCGCGACAATCCGGGTCATTGAGGGCATCTGCCAACTGTCGGACGCGGTTTTCATCGGAACCGGCCAAATAGCCCCAGCGATCGTCAAAACCCGGTGTTAATTCAAGTCGATAGCCACGGGATTTCCAAATTTCTACACCCCGTTCAAAGTTGGTTGATTCTCGCAAACTGCCACTAGGGGCAATTACTTTGAGCAAATCTCCTGGTTGCAGAAATTTTATGTTAGTCATTAGTTATTAGTTATATCGTGTTTTGTGAATCGATCGTAATTCTGTAGGGGCGGGTTTTACAGACAATTTCTGACTGAAACAGACCATCTCGAAAACCCGCCCCCACCCACCCATAAATACAAACCTACCTTTTCGGATTGGTGCATCGAGCGTAATTACGTAGATACTGTCTAGACAAGTCAAGGGGTAGCAAGTAAATAATTGGGGTCGAAAGGCTTTTGGGACTTTAAAATACCAAAAGCCAAATGCACCAATTTCCGCATCAAAGCACCAATCACCTGCATTTTGACCTGGACACGACCCAATAATCTCTCGCTCATAGCTTTGAGTAACGGATTGTGACGCATTGCCACTACCGCCGGCATATACAATGCTTTTCGCAGTCGGACATTGCCCGTGCAAGATAAACGTGTTTTGCCACGAACACTCGTTCCTGAACTGCGTTCACAGGGAGTTAAACCTGCATGAGCAGCTAACTGACGGGCGTTCTTATAATCCTCAATCCGACCAATTTCAGCTAAAAATACAGAAGCTGTCACATCTCCAATTCCGGGAATTGATGTTAAAAGGTCGCGCTGCTGTTTCAAATGCGGATGTCGGTCAAAATGGTCGCTAATTAATTGTTTTATCTGTGCTTGTTGTTGTTTGAGGTACTCCAAATGTTCCTGGGTAAGGGAAGCAACAGTTGCTGTGGCTGTTTCCAGACGGTTTTGTTCGGCAGTAAACATTTCCATTAAGGAATCTAGTCGTCGCAACAGGGCTTGTAATTCTTTAACTTCTGGTGCCGTAGGCGTCCAGAATGAGGGTTTAACAGCCGCACAAAAACGGGCAATCAGTGCTGCATCTACGGAGTCTGTTTTGGTACGCAGGAGTTCGCTTTTAGCAAACCCTTTAATCCGAGCTGGATTGACTATACTGACCTGATATCCGGCTTGGTAGAGAAATTCTGCCAAGGCTTCTCCATAGATGCTGGTGGCTTCCATGCAAGCATGAACTTCCTCAACACCAAGTTGTTTGAGCCAAGAATGTAAACTCTCAAAACCTGCGCTATTATTGGTGAATTTTTTGAGTCTGGTGCCACCACTTTCTTTCAGTAAAACGACATGAAAGTCTTTTTTACTGATGTCTATGCCTAAAACTTTGGATGTCATGGTTTGCGGATGCTCTGCGCTGAGTGTGAAAGAACAAAACAGGCAATAGAACTAACCTTGTAAATGCAGGCTTTCTCATGAAAACGAGAGCCTAAGATACCGCCTGTGTTTAGAGTGCGCCTGTCATCAAAAATGTCCGCTTATCTACACACCAGACTTGTTTTAGTCGATCGGGAAGGGCCAACTTCACCGATTGCTGATGTCCTTGACTACACTTTCTACTATCTCTCGATCTTAAAGTAAGAAACTTGAAGAGTTTCTTTATATTTCCTCGCTAACGCTGATGCTACCTACATTGGTTCGATCACCTACATCGGTTTGATCGAGAACATCGGTT
>NZ_JAUBUJ010000056.1:0-4744 GCF_036705405.1 Microcoleus sp. B13-B6 | reverse complement strand
CGATCGCCTGACTGACTGCTCGATCGCCTGACTGACTGCTCGATCGCCTGACTGACTGCTCGATCGCCTGACTGACTGCTCGATCGCCTGACTGACTCTTTTAAGATACAAGGGGCGGGTTTTACAGACAATTTCTGACTGAAACAGACCATCTCGAAAACCCGCCCCCACCCACCCATAAATACAAACCTACCTTTTCGGATTCGGTGAATCGAGCGTTATTCTGTAGGGGGGATTTTCCGACAATTTCTGACTGAAACAGACCATCTCGAAAACCCGCCCCCACCCATCCATAAATACAAACCTACCTTTTCGGATTCGATGCAAATTTCAGGTTGATGTAGGTTATCGGTTGTGGCGGGGCGGGTTTATCTAGATTGTTGATAATCGTTAGATATTGTCGGTGAAACCCGCCCCTACGGGATATGGTTGATTATTGATTTAGGGGTGAGTTTTTCAGATTGTTTGTTAATGATTGCTAAGGCAAAGTCAGAATTTCCACCCCAGAATCAGTCACAGCCAGAGTGTGCTCGAATTGAGCCGAAAGCTTTCGATCCTGCGTGATAGCCGTCCAACCGTCGCCCAAAATTTCCACTTCCCAAGTACCCTCATTAATCATCGGCTCGATCGTAAAAACCATGCCTTGTCTGAGCTTCTTCCCCGTGCCCCGCTTACCGTAGTGCAAAATTTCCGGTTCGGTGTGAAAAACGCGGTGAACGCCGTGTCCCGCAAAATTTCGCACTACCGAAAAACCCTGTGCTTCAGCATATTCTTGAATCGCTGCACCGATGTCACCGGTACGAGCTCCCGGTTTAACTTCTGCAATTCCTCTTCTTAAACATTCCTCGGTTACTTCAACTAACTTTTTCGCTACCGGGGAAGGTTTGCCCACAAAAAAAGTCTTGGAAGTATCGCCATGATAACCATCAACTAAAGGCGTTACATCAATATTAATAATGTCACCTTCTTTAAGAATTTGTTTCGCATTGGGGATGCCGTGACAGACTACTTCATTGACGCTTGCACACAGAGATTTGGGAAATCCTTTATAGCCTAGCGGAGCGCTTTTGGCTCCGTGTGCCAAAGTCCAGCGTTCGGCTTCATCGTTAATTTCTAGAGTGCTGACACCGGGTTTTACCATCGGTTCGAGATGCAGCAGAAGTTCGGCAGCTAAGCGACCTGCTTGACGCATTTTTTCGATTTCTCTACTGGATAAAAGCACTAAACGTTCGGTTGCCATAGTTTTTTCTGTTTGCTTTTTTGTGGTCTATTAAGAGTTTATTTAACTCAACTTTAGAATAGATTTGAACCAGTGTTCACAACGATCGCCCAAAGCTCCTAAAGAGTATTCTACCTCTGCTTGTCGCCGGCAAGCGCTGCGGTCAATTTGGTCTAAGCGGGCGATCGCACCTACCAAGCCATTTACACTATCAGGCTCCACTAAAAAGCCCGTCAGTCCCTCTCTAACAATTTCCGCCGGCCCCCCGCGCTCGTAAGCAATCACAGGCACACCGCACGCTAAACCCTCGATCGCGACATTTCCGAAAGCTTCCACCCAACGTGGTGTCATCAACAATGCTTGGCACTGACGGACTTGCTCTTGCAGTTGGGTTGTGGTCAGAAACCCTAAATATTCTACGGGAGCATCCGGGTAATCTGCACAAATTTTTTGCCAATAATCCTCATCTTGCATTTTGCCCATAATTTTTAGGGGAATGCCTGTAATTTTCGCTGCTGCTACTGCATCTTCTAAGGCTTTTTCCGGGGCGATGCGACCAAGCCAAGCTAATTTGGGTTCCGGTTGGCTGCAAAATTCGTACAGCGATAAATCTATGCCGCTTCCCAACAACCGACACTCCTTGCCAAAGGCGAATGTTTTGGCTTGAGAAGCGGTGTGAACTCCGATCGTACCAGGAAACTGGACGGCGGTTTGTGCGGCAATGCGATCGAGGGCTGCGGAAAGGGATCCCATGCTGATAAAATGGGCGATCGGAGTCCTAAAAAATGGTGTCAAATAAAACGGCAGCCAATCGTAGGCAAAATTAACAATGACATCCCATTCATCCTGAACTTGGCGAGCATATTCCCACATATTCGCCAGCACAGAATCTGCGGGCATCACAATAGGAGCATTGTAATCTTGTGTTTGGGCCGTTACTTGCAAATCACCCGTTATTTCGATTACACAAATTGATTCTAAAACTGAACCTCTCGGCGCTACAACTGCTATTTTATGACCGCGACTCTGTAATTCTTTAGCGATGTTAAGGACTGTAAGTTCTACTCCGCCGCCCAAGCCAGAACCGAGTTGACCGACTGAAGTTGACAGGAACAATAGTTTCAAAGAGTCATTAGTCATTAGTCATTAATCATTAGCCATCAGGCACTGATTCTAACACAATCTATCTTATAAATTCTCCCCTCTAAAATCTAAAATATAAAATTATAGCCTTTCGAGTTCTCATATGAGGTACTCATGGGCATAGGCCTCCGTGGCCTCCGTGGCCTCCGTGGCCTCCGTGGCCTCCGTGGCCTCCGTGGCCTCCGTGGGCATACCTCACCACGCTTGAGAACCGCTATATACCTGTTCTCAGGAAAGTAAGGTACTATTCCAATGGCCTGTTTGGCCTGTTTGGCCTGTTTGCCCAAGAACACCTCATGTTACTGAGAAAGGCTATAAGCTGTCACGCATTTAAATTGCATATTCAGGGCGGGCTTTTTGGCCCAACCCCTACTCCCCACAAGACGGCGAATTGTTTGTTGACATTCTATTTAAATGCACAACAGCTTACTTAAAAATTGCTAAATTTATTAATCCATCCCAGAACGCGGACGGAGGCGGTTCAACTGATTGATGGCCCAGCGAGCAGTTTCCTGAACTTCTGGATCTGGATCGTCTGTCGCACGGTGCAACAAGTAACTGATTTGATTCACCAATTCGTAAATCCGCGTCAAGTCGCGAATCGCATTTTTACGCACTTCGGGATTTTCATTTTGCAGCGAAATTGACCAGGCATTATTCATGGGTTTGAGAGTGCGAATGCCAATTTCCGAGAGACTTGCCAAAATTAAACTGTACTGGCTCGAGTCGGAATTTGCTAGCAAATCGAGCAACGGCTCAACTGCTCTGGAATCTCCCCGCTGGCCGAGTTCCCAAATTGCTTTGCGCCTCAAAGCCGGATTTAGGTGCTGCAAATCTTCAATCAGTGCTTCAATAATATCAACTTTAGGTCTACCATCCGTTTCGGGAAGGGCAATACCTTTCTTCTTCGCTAGGGAATCGGTTTGATTAGTTGTTTCGGGAATGTTGAAACCTGTGTTGCTGTACCCATTGCTCTGAGTTTCCAAGGGCGGGGTGTCGGAATTAATTCGATCGCCCTCGACTGCTGCATTCTGGGATTCCGGTTCCCCGGATTCCAGGATAAACGGTAAAGGTTGATCGCTGCTCTCGATACTGTAGTTTTTTGGCAAACCAAAAGGGTAGGGCAAGGCTGACAGCGATTGTCCTCCAGAAGAATTCTCTTGCGGTCTAATTTCGTGCGAGTTTATAGGAGAATCGGGATTAGTAAATTGAGAGTTTCTTTGGTTGTGGCGATCAAATCTTCCCCGTCTTCGCTTAGAATAATTTGACTCGTCACTGCTAACTAATTTGAGCATGATAAATACTGCCGCTGCCGTGACGACAACTGCTGCCAAACCCAACATTAAGAACCCCCGCTGACGAGACAAAATGACGAGCAAATTGGATACCGATTTCGGGATATTAGAATTAGATTTGGACGTTTTGGACGGCTGAGATTTGTTTTTATCGGGCGCTGGAGACGGTTTTGGAGGCTTGGAATCTTGGCGATCGTCCGGGGGAGAGTTCGCCTGAGCAATTTCTTGGGAAACAGCACGCGCAGAGGCATTGAGTACCTGGTGCCCTCCGTCGGCACTTGGACTGAACGCAGCGCCCAGACAGGCAATGCAGGTGAACAAACATACAGAGGAGCGGTAATGCGCCATAAGACTCAATCCGGGTTTTGAGAGGCAACGCCGCATGACGAGCTTTAGTTTAACCTTGAGTTAGCTCGATCCTAGCTGCTATGGGCTTAACTAACTTACAAATAGCACCAGACTAGCGAAAAACCCTGGTTTGAGAGGGCACCGAGCCAGATATTATAAGCACAATTGTGTCATTGACGTGCAACTCCTTTAAATAATTAGTTTAATTAGGGTTTGCTGAATAATCGATCGCAAACTAAGAACAGGAGTGATCGATATATTCAAGCAGAGTTATATATAAGTTTTTTCGGTATCAAGTCCCCCCAATTATAATTGGGGATTATCTTCAACCCAAAAACAGGTGTTCTTTTTCCAAATAGACAGAAAAACACACAAAAAACCCGGCGCCACCAGGTAGCATCGGTTCATAACCAAAAAAGTAATTGCAATAACCGTACCAGAGGTATTATCAAGTTTAGCCATAACTCTATTGAGACCGAATCTTCTTTTCCGCAAGCCCCAAACTTTCCCTCTATTGCATTTCTAATTCTTTCATCTTCTAAAGCTTGCTTCTTTTTTGCTTTACTCACATTTGCTGGGGGTCTTCCTAGAGGTGGCCCACTAATTCTAATGCCTCTTTCTTTACACCATGCTCGGTTTTCTCTTGTACGGTAAATGCGATCGGCATGAACGGACTCGGGATAATATCCTGTGAATCTATAATAAGCTTCTAAAGAGTGCTTTTAAGTCCCCTGATTCG
>NZ_JAUBUJ010000055.1:36208-54903 GCF_036705405.1 Microcoleus sp. B13-B6 | reverse complement strand
GGTCACTTGTACGGAGGCAAGGGAAAACCCGGTGCCCTACTAGATATGCTGGCATCTGGAGATTTGGTTCTCGTACCCAAAACCGCAACAGATGTCATCAAATCTGTGGCACAGTTTTTGGAAAAAACCGAGCAGCCGGCCGTCAAATTGGATCGTAAGCGGGGGGACGGTACTCAAACAATTCCTGCGGAGTCACAGCAAATCTAGACCGGTCGGTTCCTGATGTTGGTAAAGCAAATGATCCTTGATGGCGACTTGCTTGAATGTCTTCAGAACTCCGTTCAAAAGACAGTACAAACTGAGTCCTTTGATAGCGCAAGTCAGCAATTGTTACCTCCCCGTTTCCCTTTACAGATAGATGGTGAGTGTTTGGGAAACAGCTAATCGTCTCTAATTTCACAGAAAAACCGATTAAAACTTTGCGTTTTTTGCCACCTGCTTGTAAGCGCGCACTACTTATTTAGTTGAAATGACTTGCTTAAAAAACACTTTAGTTGGTTGCCAAAATATCTCTTTTATAAGCCAATAAACAACCTAAATTTTGCCTGGTTTTCGAGTATAAACTTGGTAAGTTTTTCTCCATGTTTCTACAAAGAAAGAGGAGGCCGTGTCAGGCGATCGCCTGACCGGAGTATTTTTGCTTAAAGACTATCCAATCGAACGCAAGGTATGAATATTCTCAACATTGCTTCATGCTCTGTGACAGTTGAGGGTGCAGGATGTGGGCTATAAATTTTTAATCCCATTCCGCACTCCCGGACTTTTTCTGTGGCGATCGCCGCTATTGCGAGCGCCTTTTATGCTCGCTCGCAATGTACCTCCTTACTCTGTCCGACCTCAATCAAACTATTCATACTAGCCCACTACAAGAGCCACCTCTTGTTCCTTCCTATCTGCAAGAACGCTTGCAACTGCTTGTCAAGCAAATTTTAATGGGATTACCTGTCGAGCCAATTCTCAACAGTCACCCCCAGTTCCAGCAGTGGGTTTTTCAGCTCAAAGAACTATCCCCATCACTATTTTTACCGCAGCGAAAACTGTTTGTTGACATTCCAATTCAAACAAAACTAGACCGAACAAAAAGGGGAGTGACAGAAGAAAACTCTTCCCCTTCTCCTCCATTCAAAGTGATACAAGTCCGTACAAATGTGGGTTTAGTCAAAGGAACACCCAGACTATTTGAGTGGGCGATTCGCCATCCTGTACTGACTTGGCAAGACCGAGTTAAGTTATGGGTAGCTGCCGAATTCTTTGATATCGAGCCTCACAAGCTGCAACTGATTGTTTTGGCACTTCACCCGACTCAACCAGCAAAAAAAGTTCTGTTTGCCTGGGACAGCAAACAACACCGAAAAACTCAAAATTGGCTTTTGACTACCATTGAACGAGAGACAGAACAAACAGTTTTCAAGCTCAATGGTTATCTAACACCTCAACCGAAGGAAGTAGCAACAGCTATCAATTTGGATGAAATCAACGAAGTATCGATATAATCCGTTCACATTTTATTGCCATCCTCCTATCGAGAGATATGCACCCTATTCCCGACGCAATCGCCAAAAAATTAATACATTTCTTCTCTCCATAGGAGGATGGCACTCTTTAATATGAGAAAAAACAATAGGTATGGATAAATGTAGTAGGAATGTTAGCCGTGACTGCAACTACCGCCACCCAACCAAAAACAAGCCAACTAAAAACCATCCTGATAGTTGAAGATGACCCGATGATGCAGCTCGGGCTACAACATATCCTCAATCGCCAACCCCATTTAACAGTTGTCGCACAAGCTGTTAACGGTAACGAAGCCGTCAGTGCCGCACTGCAACACCAACCAGACATCGTGCTGATGGACATTGACTTGCCCGGAATCGACGGTATTGCAGCCGCGCAGCAAATCAGAGCCGCCCTGCTACATACTCGTATCCTGATGCTCACCCACCACAGCAATCCAACTCAGGTAATGGCGGCTTTGTCCAGCGGCGCTCACGGCTACTGCGTTAAAGGCACTAACGCAGAACAACTTCTAGCAGCGATTACGACTGTGCAAGAAGGTGGCAGTTACCTAGACCCTAAGATTGCCGACTGCGTGCTGCAAAATCTCAAAACGCCACTGCCCGAAAGCTATGCGAATGACGACATCAAGCTGACAGAACGGGAAATGCAGGTTTTGCAGCAGCTAGTTGAGGGTAAAAGCAATAAACAAATCGCCGCTCAACTAGGAATGAGCGTCCACACCGCCAAAGGTCATGTAGAGATGATTATAGCTAAATTTGAAGCGAGCGATCGCACCCAGGCTGCCGTTAAAGCACTGCGTTTGGGGCTGGTTTAGCCGTTGGAATGCAGCTTCTAATTGTTCTAAAAAAAGTGGTTTTTGAGGCGTAGCTATCGCGTAGCAAATTATGACAGCTTGTCAATCTTCAAACTTTGGCAATGTCAACCAAAACCTCGCTCCTTTTCCCAATTCGCTATCAACGCCAATATCTCCGCCGTGAGCCTCAACAATTTGCCTGCAAATGTAAAGTCCCAATCCCAATCCTTGCCTTAAACTAACTCCAACTCCCCTCGTATAAGGCTCGAATAATCTTGCACATTGCTGAGGAGAAATTCCTGCCCCATTGTCTGCAACCGTACAGCGAACCATCTCACCTTCCTTTTTAGCTTCTACCGTCAAAATAAACCCAGACTGATTGTATTTAACAGCATTGTCGATCAGATTGCCAAACACCCGCCAGAGCTGCTGGGCATCAGCATTGACTAAAGGCAAATCGGCTGCAAAAAGCTGCTTAACCTTGACTCGATGCTGGTTGAGAATTGGTAATCTTTCAATAAGAATATTTTGGACTAAAGTGGGCAGCGACAGCGGCTTCATGGCTAAAGAAGCACTTTTCACATCAAATTGTTGTGTTGCTGTTAGTGACTCAATCAACTGGAGTTGGCGCGAACAACTTTGCACCATAACCTCCATAGTCCGCCTATCAATAGCAATGTTACTGCCAGCATCATTGAGGCGACTTCGCAGCAGCAGCGACATTCCTGATAGAGGCGATCGCAAATCGTGCGAAACAGCGTGCAACAGCATTCTTAAATTGGCTTCTGCTTGCTGTCTTTCTTGAATTTCCTGGCTGAGCTGAACATTTTGTGCAGCCAATTGCACGTTAGCGCAGCGAAGTTGCTGCTGCAAGCGCTGCATTTTAAGTTGGGCAGATACCCGCGCTAACACTTCAACAGGCTCAAAAGGTTTTATAATGTAGTCAGCACCGCCCGCCTCAAACCCTTTTACTTTGTCAAATACGTCATCTAAAGCGCTGATGAAAATTATAGGGATATCACAAGTAGCTTCAGATGCTTTAAGTTGACGGCAGACTTCATAACCATCCATACCGGGCATTTTTATGTCTAGCAAAATCAAGTCTGGCGCTTGCAACTCTACTGCTTTTAAAGCTCGCTCTCCACTAATCAACTTCCTGACTTTATAACCATTTTCAATTAGCAATTGAGAAAGTAGTTGAATGTTAGCGGGAATATCGTCAACAATCAAAATGTCAGCCAAAAATTGTTTAGTTTGCTCCATCATCTATCGCCACCAAAGGACAGAGTTTTGAGTTTTTTCCGAATATTGCCAACCGCTATTTTCTCAGCCGCACTGTTCGCACCAGCAGCATTAACAGGCGACTCAACATCAGCCACAGTCACGGGTTCTTCTGGATCGTTCGGATGTGGCAGCAATTGGTAAGCGAATCGAATCCGCTGATCCAGCTCTTCATCTATATTGAGCAGTTTACCCGTCTGCTGCTCTACTGATAAAGCTTTCGCCCGCCTTTCAAGCTGCGGTCTAATGCTGCTGTCCCACAGTTGTTCAGACTCTTTAGCTCGCTTTATGTCGCCGGGCCGCACCGGAATCTTGAGAGGGTAGGGAAATAAAGCTTCCGTCCCCGTTGCGTAGGCCGGTGAAGTGATGACGCACTTGCCTTGAGGAAACCTCAGAATTTCGTCAGGACTAATCAGCGGTTTCTTTTGCAACTGTTCGCTCCAGTTGACAGAACGGCTCGTTTGCTGCCCCATCGAGCTGCCGGTCGATCGATTTTTTACCAGCACTTCCACTTCCCCGTACCGCTTAGAATATTTCTCGGCTGTCTCAAAATCGCCGGGGTTGAAGAGGACATGAGTTGACAGAGCACTGGCGATCGCAGCCCCTTTTTTATCCCCATAGAGATTATAGAGTTGATTGAGTGATTGAATACCAACAATCGGTACGCCGCCAGCAGAACGATATTCGTTAGCCCACTGATCCATTCTGTCGAACTTGAGAGACGGAAACTCGTCTAAGCAGTACAAAAATGGGTCAGAACGTACCCGACTCAAATTAGACACCACACATAAGTGAATAGCAGCAGCTAACAGCGGCCCCACTACAGTGCGTCTTTGGTCATCTAATTTGAAAATAATGCACTTTTTCCCTTCTAAAGCAATGGGAATTGTGCTGCGACCAATAAATGCCCGCAACAAATCTTTTTGAATGAAACTGGAGTAGGTTGCCTCTGCGGTTGCCTTAATGCCCGCCACTGTTTTTTCAGCATCTTTTGAACTTAATAACTGCGAAAAACTAGAGGCAATCCACCTGTCCATTTTGAGAGGATGACCGTCGGGTCGGTGAACGGCGTGGTCGATGCGCTTGACCAAATCAGGCAGTTGAATAATTGCGTACACAAAAGCTAAATCCGGGTAAGGACTGCTTTTTGCCAACTGCACTAAACCCTTGGCCATCAACTCGCCTGCTTTCTCAAAAAACTCATTGCCTTTACTCTCCCCCGGACTAGCATTTCGAGCAATAACTTGTCCAATTTCTGCTGCCATTACTGCATCTTGTGCATCTCTCATAAAATCCAGAGGATTGATAGTGCCGCTGTAAGCTTCCCCTGGCGCAAACACTTGCACATCGTAGCCATAGCGCACTGCAAGGGGTGCAAGCACTTTCATCTGGTCTCCTTTTTTGTCGTAAATAATGGCAGGAAAACCTTGCTGGAATGCACTTTCAACCATCCGGTCAATGACGCTGAATGTTTTGCCAGAACCCGGAGCACCAATGACTAAAGTTCCGCGTTCTGCGTGGGGAAACCAAACCGTCGGATTTGCACCTAATAGCGTTTGCAATCGAGCACTCAATCCCTGACAACCTTTAAACCAATAAGTCGGCGTACCGCTCCACAAAGTAACGGGTTGCCGTTTTTTTTCTGTCATTTGCTTGAGGGCAGAACCTGTGGCTGCCAATTTCTCAGCCGTCCCGCACAGCCGCCCGGAGGTAATTTTACCCTTCCCGTTTCCAACTAATTTGGAAGCAATAAGTAAGCCTGCCATTAGCCCTAACATTGCCAGTCCCTCTGGCTTCATAAACTGACCCAACAACCCGCCAAAATCGATGCTAGTTAACGAACGTTGAGGAGGTTGAACTGCCATTGGTATCAAGGTAGCTTTGTTAATTTTAGGCAGAAATTGCAAATTGTTCATTTTTTTTAGGTCTTAAAAAACTAAATGTTTCAGCTAGCGGCTATCGCCTCAAGGGGGAGACAATGACAAAAATAGGTAAACAATGGTAAGAAGCAATAACGCGAAATCTCCCAGTAAGACAGTACAGAATTCTAGTGGAAAGTCCAACACGCAAAAGAACAAGAGTGCTGATTATTACGAGATAGATCCGGAGCTATTCAACAGTGATTACAACCAAACTCGCAAGCCCTCTTTGCCCTATGGAATCGTGATTAACGATAACCCAGCAGGTATTTTGCTCCCGAACGACCAGCTTGTCAAAGCGGAATGGCACGTAATGCCTAATGTTGAGGAATTGACAACGGTCGAACTCAGCGAAGAAGTGACAGGCTTACTGCTCCCAAAAGCGAGAATGTTGGTATTAGCTTTTGTGCCTGAGTACATCCGCTACAAAGATATTGAAGAAAATGGAGAATTAGCAGGTAGTTTTATTGGGCTTTACGACGAATATCGCGATTCCCTCGATAAAAAGACGCAGGAAGTGTGTTCCGAACACGCTCTCATCTTTCTAAATCCCAAAAACCAACCCCTGCATCAGGTACCGATTGTCGTCCGCTTCAAGAATGTAGCCCTCTGGAGCTTTAAGAGCGCTAGAGAAGAATTTTACCGCAATTTGGAACGGGCATTTGCTGATTGCTTTGGGAGAGATTACAGCGGTAAAAATGACAAGTGGCGCTCTTTGGGAGTGTTGAATGTCGAGTTTAGAGCTATCAAAGAAGGGGAAGGCAAAAATAAATCGTTTTGCTGCAAAACTCACAGCATTACTCAGCCAACTGATGCTAATTTTCACAAGCTATTTCTCGGTCAAAAACCACAAAAGAAATTGATTTGGGGACTGCACAATAACATTGCTGGTTTCATTGAGGCTAGCGATGCCGGGTTGCCAGCTATAGCTGCTGGTGTCGAACCTGAAGTCCAGGCGTTGCCAGAAAGCGTAACTAACCGCAAAAATCGAGGTAAATTGTCACCCCCTCGCAAAATTGCACAAGTTGAAGGAGGAACAGACTCAGAATTAGATGAGTTAGATGAATTGTCGGAAGCTGCTGAGGTTGAGGTTGAAGTTGAGGTTGATTCAGAAGAAGATTTTGACTTCGATGAACCCGCCGACTACTAAACACTAACTATCTTTGAAAAGCTGGCTGTCAGCAAGTTGATAGGTAAGGCCGTCGTAGCAAAATTGAAGCTGGCGGCGGCCTTCTTTGGAAAGCTGATTCACTCCTAGACAAGGCAAACCTTCGTGCGAGGAACTGTCAGCCTTAAACAAAGGAGTTTTCTGCGGTTTATGGGGGTCGAGATAAGCTGCAAATACTTCTGTTGGCATTTGACTTGAATCATTAGGAATTAAGTAGCCAACATAAAGGCAGCCTTTTGTACCGCACAAAGCGGAATTATTGAAATCATAAAGCTTCAGCCCTCCCACCGAGCCATTAACTTGCCACACTCGCATTCTCTTAATTGCTTCCGCCACAGCACTTTGCCCAGTCGCTACTTTGAGTTCTGGAAGGCTGCTGTGTTCCTTTACAATTAGGGTTAAAGTTTCTTTTGGCGTGACTCGCAAAGCTTGTTGCCAAGAAGCTGGTGCGGTTGTTGCTGAACTAGAATTCGTGCAAGCAACTGTCCCCAATAATAGCGACAGGGCGGTAAAAACTGTCAAACCAATGCGAAACCAGTAACCAAGTTGATTTAACCAAACCGGGGGTTTTACAATCTTTTGGCTGCCTGCTGTTTTTTGCTTAACTCGATTTTGTTCAACCATTTGTTACTCCAATTATACAAAATAACAGAAAAAAAAGGACAATAAAGCGGAAGAAAAAGACACGAAAAGAGAGATTTTTTTGCTTAAGTAAGCTGTTGTATGTCTAAAATTTACAGTCAAATTTAATGACTTCCTTATCGGAATATAAAACGACTATGCAATTTAGAGCGAGAACAACTTAGGAACAAGTCATATCAAATCCGTTGATATCGGAATTATTAATCTCTCTCTTTTCTTTCTCTGCGTCCTCTGCGTCCTCTGTGGTTTAATCATTCCGATGCCACCGGAATAGATGTCAGAACAGAAATGCAATAAAATTCATGTTTCGGAATAGATATCAGAACAGAAACGTAATAAAATTCATGTTTTAAGCATTTAAAAACGTCCTGTTAGCGAAAAAGTTCTTATAGTCCAATACGCTTGGGTTAGCCCTTTCAGACGAATTCCATTTCACGAATTTTTAGGATATACAGACTTGTGAAAGGAAGTCAGATTGTTCTTACTTGAACCGTATTGTGTTATAGTTCACTCGTGAACGCAGAGACACTATTTGTAAGGTGTTTGTAGGTGTTCTTCGGTGCAGTTGGCCACAAATACTGTAAAATTTGCTGTCTTGCGTAAGTCCTATATTTGTTAATACCTTGCATTTCCACTTCCCCTTTCCCTTTGTTCAATGGGAGAGCACAGCCGTGCCAAGAGTAACAGCTAGCCCCAAAGCGATTAGCATCAGAAAAATTTGCTGCTTTCGCTTGTGAAACAGTCGAATTAAAAACCACGTTCCCACCAAAAAAGAGCTAATGAACAGCGCCACCTTAATACTCCCACTAGCATTTAAAGTAAGGCCGGAGCCGACCGAGTTGCTGATGCCATTGCTGTCACCAGAATTAGCTTGGCAATTGTCGCTGGTATTGTGGTTATAAAGCTCTCGAACTTTTTCCCCGTACTGTTTGAGAGAGTAGCCACCTAAAATGTTGGAATAGCTGGCATCAATTTTACTGCCAGAACCCCCAAAGTGTTTCTGTGCTACTCGCTCAATTAAGCGATCGCCATTGAACACCTGCCCAGTTGTAGGGTCAATTTCCTGTTGGCTGTTGACTAAGTTCTCAGCTAGAGAATTTTGCAAGACTTTATCCTGAACAGCAGGAGGAAAATATTGGAAGAGTTCCTCTCTTGTAGGGTTTTGGCCTTTGTTGACGTTCAGGATAAAGTTAGCCCCCCCTGGAATTGAACTGACAGCACGCTGCACGTCTTCCCGGTAGCTCATCAACTGATAGCGACCGATCGCCCGCCCGCAGTTGCGAGCTCCTTCAGTACAAACCATCTCCCCAATGGCTTCGTAGTCGGCACTGGCTGCATTTTCCAAATTGGCGATTCCTTCGGAAAGCTTTGCTAACGCCTCCCCTAATGAAGCTACATCCACACCGTTAACGTAAGTTGCGGGGCGCGCGCACTCTCGCTTTGATTCAGGTACAGGCTGAGTTGGTAAAGCGTTTTTTTTAGCTTGATTGGAACTCAGTGGCTTTGAAGGTTTTGTTTCGGATGCGACGCCTTTAGAACGCGAAATACTGTTAGAAGAACCGCCCTCCAATCGACCGACAAACATAGGCGAATTAACGCTGTAACTGAGAAACGGAACCGGACCAATAATGTAAGGCGATTTGCCGCAGGGCAAACTAAACCTGAAGTACAGAGCCGTGTCAACAGTATCGCTGGTTTCTGACGGTTCCATTACCACTACTTTAAACACTTCCCCAAAAGGATGCCGGCCCGTCGGTTCCCAACCGCTCAAACAGCCAGAACCGCCTCGCACTTCCTGGTATTTGCCGCTAATCCACTGCTTGCCTTCTAGCGGCCCTGTGGCGCGGCGACCGGCGTTTTCCATATCGTCGAGTTCGATATAAGCGCAATCTTTCTCGCAAGCTACCGCAAATCCTTCTACATCAGAACCGGAAATTGTGTTATTGCGCTTGCTCTCGTACCGACTGTAAATCATGTCAATTCGCATAACTGCGCTGCCAATGGACGCAATAGGAACCGGAAAGCTAGAAAGCGGGACTTGACTCAGCAGCGGAATATTGCTGATGAGTTCCTCTGACCAGCCAGAGAACTGTTCTAAATTTACGCTATTAAGGTTGGGGATTTGGGCGATCGCAAACTCAGATAGATCAATTTGGTTAAGTTTTGCCTGCGCTAGTTGCGGTACTTGTTTTACAGCTTGACCAATTGGTAATTGGTTGATGTTAGGGTTCACTCCGGCTATTTGAGAAGATAAAGAAGCAAGTGGAGGAACATCGCTCAATTGAAATTGGCCCAGATTCGGAACAATTTCAGCCAAGTGACCGACAGTTTGCTTACCAGCTAAGGGAAACGCGGACAAGCTGATATTCTCTAAATTGATATCCCCTAGTGCTAATTGTTCAATTGCTTGCAAAGACAGAATTTCAGGTTTTACATCGTTGATGTCCCCCAGCTTCAAGATGTTGTCAACAGAAGTGCCGGCTTGCCAGCTTCGACCGCCAGAACTTCCAGAACTAGCAACCGCGGGTAGGGAACTAAAGGTAATCTGGCTCCAATCTGGCAGCAAAACTCTAGATTGTTCTTTTTCCCAAATTTTAGTAGGTAAGGGACTGGCGCTAGCAATTAATGGAAAGCTTAAGAAAGTAATGCAGATGAAAGCAAAAATTAGGCAGAGTGTACTGGCAGCTATTAAAGCCGAGCCTACCTGGCTTAATTTTTTTAACTGCTTTGGACTGTTCATGGAAATCCTCTTGATGTTAACTAAAATTAGGCAAAAAAAACTGCTCTATTCTTTCTAATTTGGAAAAACTTTAAATGGTTTTTAAAACATTACGAAAAATAGAGCAGTATTGCAGAAATTACCCATCAGCTAAATCTCCCTCTCCCCCTCTCCCCTCTCTCCCTCTCTTCCTCTACCTCTCTCCCTCTCCATTTTAGGAATTACCCAAAAACCCGGTCTTCCTATGTAATTCCGTCATTTTAGGTTGAACATGAGAACGAGAAACTGGGTTTTTTAGGTTGATGCGTCCTGGACTGCATTTCTCCATCTTCGCTTTTTTCTTTAATCAAGCTCCAGCTCAAGCTGTGGATTCGGGCGGACTGCTGAATCTGTCCAAGGAGTATCTGCTAGGTTGGACAAGTCATACACATTTTCTTGGTAAGCGTTGTCAAAATTACCTTGACGAACTTCTTTAGATGACGAGTAACCGACAGTCAAATCCGGTGTCGATTCGTAACCAGAGTTGTTATAGCCGGAATTAGGTTCAATCGAAGCATTGTGCATGGTTTTTCTTAGTTTATGTGGTCAACAATTCCAATTTAAATCGCATCGCGTTCCTGCAACTTCATTCCTGTGAGCGATTGCGTTCAGTAAAAATTACCCCCTCCACATGGAGGGGGCAGCTCTATGAAAGTTACCTAACGGCTCTCAGCACTGGGCTATTCTACGAAGTCGAGAAAAATGTCTTTTAAGAAAGTGACAAAGTGCGATCGCGCACCCTTATTCTCTGATTTGTCAGTAATCGCGGTGTAAGAAACCGAATTCTAACCCGAGAGCGCGTTTCATCTAATAAAATTAATGCCCCTGATTCAATCTCTGACTCAAATTTATGCAACACTTCCACAATTAAACTCTCTCTATTGGCAGGCAGTACGCCTTGAATACGCACTTGCATTACAAGGAGTTAGCCGCGACTGAAAATGTCTTCTATGTCCCGTGAACCATGCAGAACACGAATTACATCTATTCCATTTTCAATTTCCCGGTAGAACACCACATAGTTCCCAATCGGAAAGCTGTGCAACCCAGCTAACAGTTCCTCACGCCTTCTGCCCAATCCTGGATTACGTGCCAAGGTTTGCAGTTTTCCTTCAACGCGATCTAAAAACTCGTCAGCCCGATCTAAACTATCATCAGCGATGTAGTCCCAAATATCTAGCAAATCCAGTTCAGCACGCGGGCGTTTAACGATCGTGGCCATTACTGCGGTTTCCTCCGCCGACGCTGCCGCGCTTTTGCCTTGATTGCTGGCATATCCAAGGGAGTTGCCTCACCGCTGTCTAGCCCTAGCTGAATCTCCTGTCGCAATTCCTGCAAGCGAGTTTGCTGGAATTGTTCCCGTTCTTTCAACAGGCGCAACCCTTCACGGATCACCTCGCTGGCAGAATAATATAGTCCGCTTGAGACTTTCTCTTGGACATACTGCTCTAACTCCGGTGTCAAAGACACGTTCATGCCTGAGTCCTCCTGTAATTTGGGCTATTCCATTTTGGCTTTAATAACAGGGAATAGCAATCGTTGTTATTATTGTACTAAAAAACTCGCTCTTGTGTACAAGCGAGTTGAGCAATTGCTAAAGTAACTCTCGCGATCGGTCGAAATGAACCAATAGACATCTCCAAAAATGAATCTGAAACCCTTATCCTGCTTAGACTTATCTGTAATTTATGGAGATGTATAATCAGGCCCCAAGTGGGTTTCCAACTAATCCGAATTTACAATGATTACCTACAGTTGACCTGGAGAGATCAATCGTACCCAACATTTTGAGCAAGTTCATTTTTCCAACCGCGATCGCGCTCACATCGCTGAAAACTTTTGGCTATTATGCAATGAAACTGCTAACTGCACAAGACATACTCCAGCGTTACTCAGAATACCGGAAATATTCCGCATTTTTTAATTGTTCAATAACTCCAAGCAAATCACTTGGTTTGGTGCGAGAACACCTCCGACTTTTATTACTTGCAGCTCTCCGGTTTCGTGGGAATATTGTGCTTTAACTTGGGCAATTGCTGCATCTAAACTAGATGCCTGAGCAATATACACCTTCTCAAGAGCACTTAGTACCCAAATAGGTTTGGGCCACTTATGTCGAGGTTGGAGAATTGAATAGTGAATCACTTGACCAGTATACTGAACAATTTGCTCGATCGCAGTTTCCGAACAAAACTCCCTCAATTCTGACTCAATACATTGTTTGAGTTCTTTCGCAGGAATCTGCTCAAAAACTGATTCTAAGAGCATTAATGTCGGTCTTGTCTGCTCTAATTGAGTGTGTTCCTGCACGACTAATGACTCTACGAAATGACTCACTTGGTTGATGATTGAGTCAAAATCTAGCTCCATCAATAAATGACCTAAATACTCCCTTAACAAATTTCTTAGCTTTTCATCAGAGATATTGATACCGCAGGTTTTCAGATAAACTGAAGGTTTATTACCCAAATTCCGACCGCAGCCAACTTCTCCATTAGCTGCATCTTCTGCTTCTATCAGTTCCATCAAGTGCGGATAACTGGTTGTATCATCTATTGTGGATTGGGGCTGGGAGGGAATTGAGTTACTCATCTGTCTGTCCTTAATGTTTCAAAGTAATTAAGATTGTCGGGTTCTTCAGGATCTGGACCGCAGTCTAGCAACCCCACTTTCAACTTTCTGTGACATCTCTCCGACAGCCAAGGACGGAGCTTCTAAGAATCACTTCTTAGATTTCCTAGTTATTCCCTTACGGGGTTTCGACTTTGACCTAGATTGAGACATCTCAACCCCTGGCAAACCGTCTGCATAGGCGCTTTGGATTCCCGACTGTCCATCGGTACTAATCAGAGTTATTCCTCTATTTCTGATGACTTGACTGCTAGCCACATCTCGATCTGTTGTGTATCCACAACTAGGACAACAATGAACTCTAACACTCAAATCCTTTCTCACCTCCGCACCACACTCAGGACACTCCTGAGAAGTCCCCCTGGCGCTCACTTCACCAAAGAATTTGCCACGCTTCCAACACACGTATTTGGTGATAGTTCGGAACTGTCCAAATCCAGCATCAAGCATCTGTTTCCCGAACATCCCTTTGGCAATAATTCGGTAATCCAAGTCTTCCATGAAGACCATATCACCTGCCCAGCAAAGGGCATGAGCTTGTTTGAAGTGAAAATCTTTACGGGTATTATCAATTGCGTGGTGAATTCTAGCAACTTTAATGCGCTGTTTCTCGTAATTTTTAGACTGCTTCTTTTTCCGAGTAAGTCTGCGTTGCAGCAATTTCAGCTTGCGGAGCATAACTTTCAAGAACTTGGGCGGTTTTACGATCACCCCGTCACTGGTTGCTAAAAACTTTTCAAGCCCAACATCTACTCCAATCGGATGACCGTGTGGCATTGGATTGGGAACACTGACATCACATTGGATGTTGATAGAAGCGTACCAAATATCCGCTTTATTAATTATTCGGACTTGCTTTACTACAAACCCCTGTGGGATTGGGCGATGCAGGTTAATTGGAATCAACCCCAATTTTGGTAAGGCAATATGTACTCCAGTCACAGGATTCTGCTTGAACTGGGGAAACAACAAAGATTTGAATTGCCCAAACTTCTTGAATCGAGGGAAGCCATGCCCAATTTTTTGAAATCCCTCCCATGCTCGGTGTAATTGCTTGAGCGCTTGCTGCAACACTTGGCTTGGTACTTCACCCAATCGGGGAAATACTTTTTTGGCACTTGGCAGAGCATTAAGCTGTTTTACTTCGTTAGGGAAGGTTAACTCAGCAGGCATGATGTATTCATGACTGATGGAGCATCTGTCAACCTGGCATTTCCGGCTATTGCACCAGTCCTTAATTTCCCGCAGCCCATAGTTATAGGCAACACGACAAATATCCATCCACTCTTTCAGCGCTTGCTTTTGATTGATATTCGGATAGATTCGATAGCTGTAATTCATGGTTAACATTCCACTATTTTAACATATATCGATATTCTTTCAATATTTTTATGAACGGAACTAATTATGAAACCTAATCCGCTAAACAAACAGAAAATATCAACCGCTATGCCAACTTTTTTGGCCTCCGATAAACTTAACATAGCTCAGTTGAATGTTACACTTAAAACTCCTTACCAATTGATCGATACTGCTTTCAATCTTGAAACAGCCCTTCAACCATTCCAACAAGCAAAAATCATCGGTATAGACTGCGAAACGACAGGGCTTGACCCCTACAAAGCCAAAATTAGATTGTTACAACTTGCCATTCCTGACCATCCAGTAATCATTGTAGATTTATGGGCAATTGAACCGAGTTCTCTCGAACCATTACGCTTGCTCTTAGCGAGTCCTGCACTGAAGGTAGGTCACAACCTCAAATTTGAATGGCAAATGCTCGCTTTTGCCGGACTGGAACCATCCAAACCCTTTTTCGATACCTATTTGGCTTACCGAGTGCTAACGGCTGGACTAAAACGCCACCTGTCCCTAGAGTCTGTCACTGAGAATTTGTTGAAAGTAAAGCTAGACAAAACGCAGCAAGTTAGCGATTGGTCGGGAAACTTAACACTCGCTCAACTCCAATATGCTGCTACCGATGCTGCAATCTTACTCCCGCTGGCTGCTGCTTTGCAACAAAAACTGAAAGCTTCTAAGCTTTGGAAAACTGCTTTGCTAGAGTTTGCTTGTCTGCCTGCGGTGGCTTCTATGGAACTCAACGGAATGCTTTTAGATAGAGAACAGTGGAGAGTTTTGGGAGTCAAGCTCTGTTATCAACGCGACTCTCTTTTAAAACAAATTAATTCACAACTCCATCGACCTAACCCTAATCAACAAATCTCTCTCCTACCGGAATTTACGGATACAATTAATCCTCGCTCTCCCAAGCAAGTCTTAGCGGCTTTGCAAGAAAAAGGTATTCCTGTTACTTCCACTAACTCTCAACATTTAATTCCTTTGCAAAGCGAGTATCCCGTTATTCAAGCACTGTTAGAATATCGCAGCTTATCTACTCGTATCGACACTTTTACTCTGGGTTTACCAGAACACATTCACCCGATTACAGGGCGCATTCATCCCAATTGGTTTCAGATTGGTGCTAGATCAGGACGGTTTAGTTGTCGAGAGCCAAATTTAACGAATATCCCCAGAGACAAGGAAACCCGACAGTGTTTTAAAGCTGCACCCGGTTACGTCCTGCTCAAAGCCGATTACAGCCAGATTGAACTGCGGATCATGGCGAAGGTTTCCGGCGATCGCACGATGGTGAAAGCCTACTCTCAAGGGGAAGATTTGCACTCTCTGACCGCTTCTTTGGTGCTAGCAAAACCCTTATCTGAAATTACTCTCGAAGACAGACAGCTCGGTAAAATCATTAACTTCGGTTTAATTTATGGCATGGGAACACAGAAATTTAAGAATATGGCTCAAGCAGAGCATGGAGTCACTTTAACGCTGCAACAAGCTTCACACTTTCGCAAGAAGTTCTTTGAATCCTATACAGGTATCAAACAATTTCACGGCAAAGTTCGGAGCGCCTGGAGCCGAGGTATTCGAGAGAGTCGGACTGTCTTAGGCAGAAGGAGATTATGGTCAAAAGATACTAATCCGTTGCTTAATGAGATGCTAAATAACCCAATTCAAGGAATGAGCGCTGACATTACTAAACTCGCTCTTGCTCTACTTTTTATGCCTCTGAGCCGCACTGGTGCTAAACTGATTTGTGTCGTTCACGATGAAATTTTAATAGAGTGTCCTCTTGAACAAGTGACGGCAGTTAAAGCCTTGCTTAAAAAATGTATGGTGAGAGCCGGGAATAAATTTCTCTCTCCGATTCCTTGCGAGGTAGAAATTAAAGTGATGGAAAGTTGGGGAGGATAAACCCGCCCGACCCCCACGAAAAATTCCCTAATTGACATTGCTGCAAGATATCAGGGAGAGCGAACTTGATATAAGTGATTCAAACCTAGCAGTTGGATCTCGCCTGAGCCGGCTCAGGCTGCTGAATGATGAAACCGCAGCGACATAAAGATGAACCGAATCACGAAGATGCCCGCCACGATCCAAGTTCCCCCAGGCACTTCCTTGGCTCTACCTTGGCAGGTTTTCACAATCGGATAGGCAATAAATCCGATCGACAACCCTTCCGCGATCGAATACGTTAATGGAGTCATGAAAATCGTTAGAAACGCTGGAATCACTTCCGACATATCATCCCAGGGAATTTCCTTCACCTGGGCCAACATCATCGCGCCAACAATCACCAGCGTCGGCGTCGTTGCAAAAGCCGGAATCGCTTTAAACACCGGAATGAAAAACACCGACAGCGCAAATAATCCTGCCACAACTAAAGCGGTAAATCCAGTTCGACCGCCAACGGCCACGCCTGCGACCGATTCAACATAAGTCGTCACGCTCGACGTACCGAATATCGGACTGATTGTGGTGCCAATGGCATCTGCCATCAGTGCTTTATTGGCACGCGGCAGCTCGCCATCGGCTCCGATATAACCAGCCCGCATTCCGACACCCGTTAACGTCCCGATGGTGTCAAAAATATCAACAAACAGAAACACAAATAGCACTGCAATCCAGTCAATAAAATTCTCAGAGTTCAGATTAGCAATTCCCAGAAATGCTTGACCAAAAATGTCTTTTGGCAGTTCCGGCAGCGCAAAAAATCCTTGAGGTGGGGGTGAAACCTTGAACAGCCAAGCCCAAATAGCAGTTCCAAAAATTCCAAATAGTAACGCACCTCTGACGCGCCGCACCACCAATCCGGCTGTAATCGCTAAACCCGCCACAGCCAGTAGCGTGTTCGGTTCTGCTAAGCTGCCAAACGCCGTTTTTGTGGCTGGATTTGCCACAATCAATCCGGCCCCCCCATTAACAACATCTCCTGACATCCCGATATAGGCAATAAACAAGCCAATCCCACCTGCGGTTGCGTGTTTGAGCGACTTTGGAATTGCCGCGATCAATAACTTACGTACATCTATCAACGTCAGAAGGATAAAAATTAATCCCTGAACAAACACGCATGACAGCGCCAACCGCCAATCGATTTTCAGTCCGATTACAACTGAAAAAGCAAAAAAGGCATTCGTTCCCATTCCAGGCGCGAGCCCGAACGGGTAGTTGGCTAAAATTGCCATGCAGAAGGTTCCAACTGCCGACGCCACAGCGGTTGCTACAGCCAATTGCGAAAACAAATCTCCAGGCTGTTGTAGAAAAATCGCGTTTGACAGAATAATCGGATTGACGACTAAGATGTATCCCATCGTCATGAACGTGGTGATACCCGCGAGCGTCTCTGTTCTGAAATTGGTTCTGTAGAAATCAAACTGAAAGAACTCTGCCAGTGCTGCTTGCCAACCTGTGTAGGATTGCTTTGGTGGAATTGGTTTTTGAAATTCTAAATCAGCGCTCATGATTTGGATATCCGAAATTTAATTGAGATAGGAGTTAGGCGGTAAACGATCGTCCTAGACCCAATGCGGCCAATCCTTTGCGATAGGCGATCGAGCTTTTATCCCCGGCAATGTGGACTTCATCTTGCAGCGCGATCGGTAAATCTTCGGAATACTGTTCTTCAACAATGTCCTTATCTTCGCCAAACACTTGATGGTTAAAGTCCAGCGTGTCTTGCAGCGGTCCATCTTTGTCAAAATTGTGGCCTCTCGGCACTACCCAAGCGCGTTTTGCGGCCTGAAACCGGACAGGCAGCATTCAGGATGTCTAACTGCCCGTTCCCAAAGGTAACGCTTAACTTCGCTGTGAACGGCAGCTACACTTCAAACAATCGACGCCACTTAAACCCAGGCGGACTCAGATGCTTTAGATTGTGCGGATAGTTGCTCACCGTGCTGACATCCCGCAGCGTGAAACCCGGGTGGTAGTTGCTCAACGGGATAATCTGGCACTTCTGGATTTTCGCGATCGCCAAAGGATTCGGTGTGAACAAACGCAAAATGACTCACATCCAGAAAGCCTTCGACTTGACGACCTGCGGCAGCTTCGTGAGCTACGCTGGCTGGCAGAACCTGAATATAGTCTGGATCATTCCATGCCTGAAAGTATGGAAAATGCACCGAACCGTTATCCACGAGCCTTACCCACACTAAACCATAGCGTTCGGTGACAGCGTAGGTCGTCAATTTCAGCCGAGCGGGAATTGCGGCATCTGGTTGAGGGGGAATACGCGTGCATTGACCGCTTTTGTCGTAGCCGATGCCGTGATATTGGCATTGGAGTTCATCGTTCTCAACCCATCCCAAACTCAGAGCAACACCACGATGCAAACACAAATCCCGTGCTGCAACGATCGAGCTATCGGAATGTCGAAACAGCACGAGACGTTCATCTAGCACCTTTGCGGCAAACGGTCGATCTGTGACTTGATGCGAGAACGCGATCGGATACCAAAACGGCGCAAGGGCTTTCCAATCAGTTTCACTAAAGGTGCAGTTTCGAGGCAATACAAACGCAGAATTGCACGATAGTTCTTGTATAGTGTGCATAATCCTGTATGCGAAATACCGCTGAAGCTTAAGATATTAGAAAGCTTACTTCTGTACGATTTACTACATACCTCTCTTTTGT
>NZ_JAUBUJ010000055.1:0-36108 GCF_036705405.1 Microcoleus sp. B13-B6 | reverse complement strand
CACTTTCGGCAGCAAATAATCTGGGATGGTTATAGCATAAGACTTTTACCAAAAACCTTGATTTGGGCCATTCTGTTGGAAAATAAATGCTCAAATCCTTGATAAACCTACAGTTGAAAATTTGGTTCTCATTTTTAATTTCCCAGAGTGACAAAAGAGGGATACCCCTCTTTTGTCACTTTCGGCAGCAAATAATCTGGGATGGTTATAGCATAAGACTTTTACCAAAAACCTTGATTTGGGCCATTCTGTTAGAAAATAAATGCTCAAATCCTTGATATATCTACAGTTGAAAATTTTGGTCTCATTTTTAATTTCCCAGAGTGACAGAAGAGGGATACAGCAATTTCCAGGTTTATGGAGTACGGTTGCAAGGGTTTGTCAACCAGTTTGGTAAGTGCTTGGGATTAAGGTGTACTTTATTTGCCTGGAATCTGCTGTATCCCTCTTCTGTCACTTTCGGCATAAAATAATCCGGGATGCTTAGAGCATAAGACTTTTATCAAAAATCTTGATTTGGGCCATTCTGTTAGAAAATAAACGCTCAAATCCCCGCTCTATCTACAGTTAAAATTTGGCTCTCACTTTTATTTTCCCAGAGTGACAGAAGAGGGGTATTTTTCAGAATTGACCCGCATCCGCGATCATGACACGGCTTTCTGAGTATTTATACTCAAGTTTAACAAACCGATCTACTCTCCATTAGCACCCCAACTGTGTGTGCCAGTTGAGGGTGCGGAATGTGGGTTTCAAGTTTCGTTCTCGCAGGTGATGAGAAAAAATTTTCATGATAATCGATTCCTTTTATGCCGCGTTGCTGCTTTCATCCTTGACCTTGGTTTTGATCACGAAAGCCTTTAATTCGACCATCTTGCCGCCGCGAAAGCACCAGACATCGCAGTACGAGTAATGAGCCGTCTTCCCCTCTTCGTCCTTGATTGTGAGGTCGCCGAGTGCCGTGACGAAATCCCCCTCAGCGATCAAGTTCGCAACGATATTCAAAGGCGGTTCCACATACTCCGTTGCCATCCATTGGCGAACGGCTTCCTTCCCTTGAAGGGTCTTGTCGCCTACCAATGTCCATTGCGTGTCGTCGGTGCAGAACGACAAAAATTCTTCATAATTGCCCTGAGCGATCGCCGCGTTTGCCGCTTCTAAGATTGCTTTATTTTTGTCTGACATCTGAATTTCTCCTCTGTTCAAGTAGATGCTTTAACGGAGCGAGAGCGGTTTCCCGATCGGTGCGTCCTTCTTAGCCGCCGAATCACCCCGTTGCCGCTTGTGCAAAATTCACGGAACAATTGCAGTAACACGGATTTCAATCCGCATCGTTGGCAGCCCAAGAGCCGCGACTCCTACCTGTGTCCAAATTGGGGCATGGTTGGGCATGTAATGACGAAACAGCTTGACCATCACCTCATTAACTTCTGGGGGCAACCCACCAACATGGTAAGAATTGACATGGACAACATGCTCCCAGCCCGCCCCGGCAGTTGCCAAGGTTCGCTCTATGTTCCGAAACGCTTGAGCGATCTCGTCCGCGAGCGATTCGGGAATTTGCAGATTGTCATCCCAGCCACCTTGACCTGAGATCTCCACGCGATCGCCAATTTTTACCGCTTGGGAGTAATGCAATTCATTCAACATGTATTCCCCATACCCGGGGGTGACAAAAAACTCGGGCTTATTCATGGCGTTCCTTGTGTAGTATATTTGCTCTATCTCGCGTTGCTGAAACGAGTTTGTTTCGGCATCATCCGATTTAGACCCTAATGTTCAGAATTCACTTGCTGTGTAATCACAATGATTTCTGCAAAAAGTAAGACAACTATTAGCCGCGAAAACGCTTGTAAAATGGCTTCCATTGCCCAGTTCTGACTCTGAACTTCCCAGATCATCCAAACAAGATTGAATCCAATCACCAACCAGGGTAGAATGACCGCTGAATTCCGCCTGCGATAGAAACGGATTGTCATCTCCCGCCAAAATGGCAAGGTACTGAAGAGACAAACGAGGTAGGACGCTCCTGCACTGATGAACAGGCTTATTTGAAGACCCGAAGGCAGGTTTGGGTATCCAAGGGCGATCGCCGTTAGACAAACTCCCAGTGCCAGATACAGGAAAGTAAACAAGGTAAATTGTTTCATTCTTTGTAAATAAAGCTCAGCGATAATCTATTCCGAGGTGGCTGACATGACTCAGCCGATGAACAACAATTAGTCCACATGCAGCACAGCCTTACCTGAAAATCTTCGCCCGATCAAATCAGCCGACGTTACGTCTGCTTCACGCCACGAAACTGCTCGATCAATATGCGTTTTGAGCCGCCCCTGCTCAACTAACCTCAGCAGACGAGCCAGCCCAGAACTAGCGATTTCCATCTCTACTTCGGTGTACAGCGTGAACCCGTAAAGCGTGCGCTGTCCTCCATTCTCGGAATAGAAGTCTGCCAGGGACAGCTTCATCTCGTTGCCGCTGCTACTGCCATAACAAACGCAGGTGCCTCCTTGAGCCAAAAACGCAGTTAGCTTCCCGACCAATTCACCTCCTACTCCATCGACAATCAGTCGATAAGGCGCGAACTGCTTGGCTTCTTGCCCGGTCTCGGTCACCACCACTTCATCCGCGCCGTAATCTCCCACAAATGCTTCTTGCGCTGGCTGACGAATTTGGGCAACGACGCTGGCTCCCATCATCCGAGCAAGCTGCATGGCGAAGAGTCCCACTCCCCCTGTTGCCCCTGTGATCAGCACCCGACTTCCTAGTAAACGAGATCCCTTTTCCACTGCATACAGTGCTGTTAACCCCGCGACGGGCAGTGTGGCGGCATCGGTATGTGATACGCCCTGGGGAATGATAGCCAGACAGCGAGTCGAAATTGCTACATATTCTGCCCAGCCCTCCGAGCGGATAGAGAGGGCAACAATTTTTGTCCCTGTGGGTGGACCACTGCCGTCCTGTGCTGTTTGTTCAACAACGCCAACGACATCCCAGCCAATTGGAGTGCCCAGTGGATCGTTTTGCGATCGCTTGAGTTCGCCCCGATTCATCGAAAATGCCTTGACGCGAATCAAGCACTCGTTAACCTTCGGAGTAGGAACTTCAGTGTTTTGAAAGGTGAGGTTGCCAACGGCGTTTGGTGAACTCACGAGTCTACGCATCGCCATATCCTTGTGTGTAAAGGGCTATAGTTTCATGTTATAGATAGAACTGTTTCAATCAACTTGCTGTATATCCACCATCGATCACTAAGGGTTGCCCAGTGATGTAGCTGGCAGCATCAGAGCAAAGAAACACAACCTCGCAAACCTGTTTCAATGTCATTCCAGTCAATCGCTGAGAAACATTTAGACCTGCGATCGCAGGTTTAAGCATTGATGGAAAGCTTGTTCTAACCTTTAGTCGCGGTCGCTTGCACGATCGATCAGTGCGTTTGAGGGCAAGCTCGGATCAAGTACCTTGCGCGCACTGTCAACCCCTACAACGGGCAGTGTAACCGGATCAAGTATGCCGAGTTGAACCAATACACTCGCCTGATCCCAGTAGAGGTGTTCATGGGCTAACTTGCCATCACGGAACTGGACAATCGCTACTACTGCCACTTCAATCCGTTTCCCTGTCGGAGCAATGCCAGGTAGCATCCAGTCCATCTGGATGGTATGAGTGAACTTAACTAGCATTTCATCGACGAGTTGATTGGTTCCGATTGTGCGTGAGACCGGAGCCAACTCTATGTCCGGCGGCATCTGTGGAATGAAGTACTTGGAATAAAACTCACGCAGCGCCGGCTTCCCTACTCCCCCAGTCATTACTGGAATGTGATTCACGTAAGCGTACTCAACCATTGTAGCGAGAGCATCTTTAGTGCTGTGAGTACCAAACTCGTGCCCGATATGCTCTTCCCAGACCGCTTGTAAAGCTTCCTGAGCAAGTGTCAGGTTGGGGGTTGCCTGTACATTTGCTTGTTTATCTACAATTTGCTCTTTGACCATGTTAGATTCTCCTAGTTCGTTCTATCTCAACTGTATTGATTCCAATGCTTAACTTCTTTCAGATTCTTATGGTTTTCTTAGTCCCTACTCTTCTAAAACATTAATGATGAGTTTGCCCTGATTCGTACCGTCAAAGAGCTGTTTCTATTCATAGTTCGATTCTGTGATTGAACCTACAGGTCGCGTAGCAAGATACCATTGCCGATTCACCTTTTTTGTCACTTAAATTTCCTCTTGCATTTCTGTAGTTGCTAAAACTCTGAACATGATGATTTTTCCTTTTAGCGCACTGTGACTCCACCAACGAGTCTGCCATAGGTCGCGATCGCTTTCTGCAGCAATTCCCGGACATCCGCCTCACTCGATGCATCTAATTTCACAAACAAGCATTCCGAACATGGAACTTTATGAGTTCAACGCCTTTTCAATACGACGATCGGGAATGAGCCACAGAACTGCAACCCGAACGTATAATGCACATGCAAGCCAAGGGATTGCAAAAGCAAGTGGAATTGTAACTGCATAAATCAATACCGATAACTTGCCTTTAAAGTTCCGACCAAGAGCGTTTGCAAGTGTGGAATCTTGACCGTGGTGAAAAACAAGTGTGCGGGTCAGAGTGAAGTAGGCGATCGCAGCCAACAAGAGAACCACACCATAAAGCGCCACAGGCAGCGCAGCAAAGTGATTTTCACCCATCCATGCGGTGACAAAGGGAAATATAGCCTTTTTCAAAAAGGTGAGGTACGATTTTTTGCCTGGAAAGCTTGACACTACAGGGTTTCTGTATACCTCATTAATCTGAGAACCGCTATAATGATAACCAGAACAACAAATGTAGGTTTGCCCACAAAGTTGAACCATTCACTTGTCGGACTACCTGAAACAGGTGATGGTGATTGTTCCAGTAAATACCAACATGCACGAAACTCAACACCTAGCTTAGAAAGGTTCGAATCAACGGACGTAGTGCAGCTCAATCTGACTTATGAGGTGTTTTTAACTCCAGTACCATAATGGTGATAATAATAGCAATTACCCCATCACTGAATGCCTCTAACCTACCTTTAACCATTTTTGGATATGCTCCTTGTTTGCTTACCGCGTTGTATAACGGCCGTTTGTAAAAATGGTTGTCCGGTACTCCGTACTGGTTTACTTCTAAGGACTGGTAAACGGTTTACATTTAATCCCCTTCACATTTCGCAGATAGTTCAACTCTGGCTCGAAGTTAGTGGGACAGAAGACATAAACATCGTCCTGAGTTCGGCTAATGACTAAACGGTAGCTGGGTGGAATTCCCTCGGAATCTTCGATCACTTCGATTCTGGGAATCACTTGTGGACTGACTTGAGCGAAGGATGGAGAATTGAACGGTAACAGTACGGCGGATAGAATTGTTATTGTGATTGTGATTGCGGTTATGATTGTAGTTGAAAGAATCTTTCGGTTCATTAGAAAACTCCTGTGGTTTGTGGTTGTGTAATGTTCCTATTGATTTTGATGAGTAAAGTTTGCATTGTTTTCACCCCTACGATTTCAACCCAGTTTCCGACGAAATCAAACTAATCCTATTTGCAATGCAACAACCGCTGCCTGCACCCGATGATTGACACCCAACTTATTCAAGATTCCATGGACGTGAGTCTTGACTGTACTCTGACCGAGGTAGAGTATTGTGGCGATTTCAGGATTGCTATGTCCTGCAACCATTAGCTTCAAAACTTCATGCTCTCGATGGGAGAGTTTTGTTGGTGTAATGACATTTGAAGAGGTGAGTTTTGCTGTGTTCATACATCCTTCTTGAGAATCAACGGTTGACGAATTGTTCACGATCTCACCTGATCCTTGGTTAAACATTTGTTGAATTTCATATTTCATGGACAAGAACAGTCCTCTTGCATTCGTTGACATCAGCTTGTCAAAGTCCTCGATCAATTTTTGGTGCAGTAGTTTGTCAGGAGGAAAATCAATTCCTGTATTGTTAATGGCACAATGTTAAAGGCACAATCGAGTTTGCTGTAAGTTGCGATCGTTATTAAAAACTCAAGATTGATTTGCTTGATGACGCTGCTTGATATCTATAATGAAATCGGTTACTTGACGTTGAGCCTCTTCACTCAGCGAGTCAAACTCGTCCAAGAAGAATTGCCGTTCTAGCGTCAACTTCCGGGCATTGAGTAGCCCTTAAATCCGCCAATCTTCATCACGTTTCATCACGACGAATAGCTGCATCGAATCTCGTGACGGTGAAGTTTTGGGTTGTCCGGGCAGCATTACCCTGACAACTCCATTCATGAGAGCAAGTTGAGGATTCAGCAAGTGGACGAAATTCACGTCACCCTCTAGGCGTGTTTCTTTGACAACCGTGTCGAAAGCTTGCTGATTAAACGCAGCGATCGCTTTTCGACCCTTGAGATGGGTTCCCTCGAACGCGATGAAATCGGCAGTTTCGCTGAACGGAGCAGCGAAGTCTTCACCGCTGCCTCGATTCTAAGCATCAATCATCTGGTGATGGAAAGCACGGATTGCGGACTCGTCAGTAGGACTGGTGAGTTGATTTTGAATTGTTTGTGAATTCATAAGCGCCTCGTTTTGGGATTTCTTATCTAATTGTTTTGGCAGTTTAGGAACACAACAGCACGAAGATGCACTGCTGCGTTCGATCGCTATGAACTTACTGGAGCAGCAAGCGTTGCCGGCTAATTCCGTTTGTTTGATCTGAAGTATAGACAGTACCAATGCTTGATTGCTTTCAGATTCCTACGATGATTGGTCAAATTCTGATCGGTTAGCGCCCTTGTTTCGGGGATAAGCGATTGTCTGTTGTTCATCTCAACCATCAGCTAGTCACGTCCTGCCGCAATCATCTTTTCTGCCAAGCCGACCGGGTTGGAAAACATCACCTCATGACTACCGGACATTTGCACGAACCGAAATAGCCCCAAGCGGGTAGACATTCTGGGATGCCAACCCCAATCGCCTTGAGGAAGGACGTTGTCTTCGGTACAGTAAAGGTAGCTTTTGGGGATGGGCAGCGAGTAAAACTGCTTTAGGTCTAACTTGTCAAGCCACGGTTGATACGGTTCAGGCGATAATTGTGCGTAACTCGATCGAGCCAGTTCGAGGTCAGCGTCGTTGATAAACGCTTCTCGCCAAATCTCAAAAGGTAGCATCACCGTATGATCGCCCGATTGTCTCGCTAGCTGATCGGATAACGCTTGAGAGTGCGGTGGGGTGTTATCGTTGATGCTTTCACCATCATTGAGGACAAAGGCATTGAAGAAGATGAGTCGTCGAATGCGATCGCTGATTGCTTCAGCAACTTTGGCAATAATTGTCCCACCGAAACTATGTCCGACTAGAACGATATCGTTTAAGTCTTTACTCACAATGTAATCGACGACCGATTGCGTGCATTGAGCATGGTTGACGTTTTTGTTCACGCCTTTGCCATGCCCAGCGATCGTGGGCGCAAAAGCATGATGTCCCTTTGCTTCTAGTTGATCAATGACTGCCTGCCAAGCAGAACCATCATGCCAGGAGCCATGAACTAAGACAAAAGTTGACATAGAATCCCTCCTTGTAAATGTGATCCGAAAATCAAGCTCGTCTTTTCTCTCTTGTTCTCTCTTGAAATGGGTCAGTTCGCTGTGTATCCGCCATCGATCACTAAGGATTGTCCAGTGATGTAGCCGGATGCGTTTATGCCTCGTCTATAGCGCGGTTGCAGCACAATCGATGAGTTTGGCAACAGCGTCTGCATGGGCAACCATCACAACATGGGACGTGCTATTCACTACAGCAGTACTCATGATGGCTCCTAGAGAGTTTCAATGAACATTGACTGAAAACGATGGCTGGGTTTCCTAAGATCGTGAGCAATCATCCCTAGCAGTGAGATTTACATGAATCAGACTGGTGCATAAATCGTTTCGTCTTCTTTGCGCCAAGCTGGATCAACTAGACAAACGAAAACAATGGGTTCGTCGCCGTAGTTGTGAAGGAACTGGATTGCATTTGGAGGAATGTAAACCGTATCGCCTGGTTCAATGCGACGAACTTCACTGTCGATCGACATTTCGCCAACACCGCTAATGATGTAATAAACCTCAGAAGTCTTTAGAGAATGGGGAATCGAAGTTTCGCCAACAGGCAAGATCGCATGTGCCAAACTGTAACGCAAGTTGATATCTTGTTTGTCAGGATGAAGCAGTTCGCGCAGAACAGTTCCATCTCCAGCGATAATTTCTTCACAGTCGTTTAGTTTTTGGATCAGCATAAGTTTAGGCTTGCAATTACACAATCGGATCAAGTTCAGGATCTGTGAATTTCGGAGGAGAAAGGGTCACTGATTATTTCTGCTGAAGAAAGTCCAGCAACACGGGATTGACCTGATCAGCGTGAGTCCAGTTGATCGCGTGTGGTCCACCAGGAATGACAACCAGTTGACTGTTTTTAATCAGTTTTGGAAGTCTTGCTGCGGTGGACTCCAGTGGCAGAATGCGATCGCTATCTCCATGAATAATCAGAGTCGGCACATCAATGCGGGGCAGATCATCGCGGAAATCGGTGAGCCAGGAAGGTACACAATCCAAAGTCCCTTTAGCAGAAGCCCCTGCTGCTACATTCCAACTGGCTTGAATCGCTTCATTGCTGATGCGATTGCCAAGCAATACATCAACATTGAAGAACTCTTTGAAAAAGGCAGAGAAATAAGCTGGACGATCGTCAATAATCGCTTTCATAATGCCATCGAAAACGCTTTGATCAACACCCTCTGGATTGTCGTCTGTCTTTAGCAGAAACGGTGGAACGGGAGCCATCAGCACGGCTTTCTGCACCCGCTCTGAGCCGTATTTGCCAAGATAACGTGTGACTTCACCTGTTCCCATTGAGAAACCGACCAGCACGGTATTTTGCAAGTCAAGCTTGGTCATCAGTGTGTTCAAATCGGCGGCGAAGGTATCGTAGTCATAACCAAACGAGGGTTGGCTGGAAGCACCGAATCCTCGGCGATCGTAGGTAATTACTCGATATCCTGCATTCAGTAAAACTAAAACCTGCTTCTCCCAGGAATGTCCGTTCAATGGAAATCCATGAATCAGTACAATCGGTTGTCCTGTCCCAAGATCTTCGTAGTAGAGATCGATGGTTGCAGAGTTTTCTTGACCAACGGTAATGTAAGGCATGAGAGGTTTCTCCGTTGTAAATTGATGATGTGTTTTTGTCTGTTGCATCACAATTGTTATGCAGCGATCGATCACCGTTTTAACAATGCTGTGTTAAGCAGACTTCAAGATGGGGCAAGCATCCATTGCCTACCGTCACTTCAGAACGACAAGAATCCTTCATTGTTGCCTGAGCGCGATCGCCGCGTTTGCCGCCTCTAAGATGGCTTTGATTCTGCTTCGGTAGCCAGCGCGGCACGCACACCAGCATCGAGATTCATGCGGTCTACAAATCGTGACAGGTTCTCAAAGCCTTGTAGTCCGACCTGAGTGTTGCTCGCCCAACGCAGAATGACGAACAGGTAGGGAGCGGCAATCGATCATTCGCCAGTGAGCCAGTTTCGTCCGTCGAGATAACCGAGGATAGCGACGTTTTCAGTGAGTGAAAAGTGATGGTACTTGCTCTACTTCGTTATCGACAATGAACTCACCTTGCTATAATGCGTTCCCACAGCAGCTCAAAAACCGCTTCAACACCATCACTCAAGGCTGGCGGCGTCACGAGCGTTAGTCGGCTCTCATTAAGAGTAAAGGTGCGAACTAACGTTGTACCAACGCGATTAGGAATTGATGCAATTTTGATCTGGTGAGTTACTGTGTTGCCACTCAACGTATAAGTTCCAGCGTAAGCATTGAATGTTGTAAATGCTTGAGCAAGCTCTTCCACGGGTAAAGATTGCATCTGGGGAGTCAGCGGTGATCTGACCTCCTGACTCAGCGGTGAGCGATCGCTCCTAGAAAACATCACCATCATGTGACCATCTGATGTGTAAGTGATGTAGCCAACCGGATGAGTTCCATACACGTCTGGAGTCACCGTTCCATCAGCGTAAATGGCAGTTGCAGAAATTAACTTCCAAATGCCAATTAGCAGATTGTTCTGGATTGATGGTGTAGACATAATGTGCAACCATTGCTTGATGATTCTCCGCTAGAGAGTAGCGGGTTTCAACACAAAATCAAACTCAGTCGTGTAAAACGGTTTACTTTGATTGTGTGCCTTGAGTTCGTCTAGTGCTTCGTGCTTTTGCAATTGAACGATCGCCGATCGCACTGCAAAGGTTGTATCTGAATCCAGGTGAGGATCGCCAGCAATAAAAGTTTGTGTTGTCAGTGGAGTGTACTCCGGAGCATTGAGTTTGAAATGGATGTGAGCCCCGCGCCAAGGATGCCGTCCCAAGAGTCGCAGCACCTCGCCACATGGACCACTGCTTGGCACTTTGTAACCTAGTGGCACCACGGTTTCAAACCTATACGTTCCACTCTTGTTCGTTTTGAAACGTCCCCGAAAGTTCCCCAACGGCTGAGATGGCTCTTGGATGTCATAAAATCCTTGGGAACTGGGTTGCCAAACATCAATCAGAGCATTGGCGATCGGTTGACCGTTCAAATCTAAAACCCTGCCTGACAGGAAAAGCGAATCTCCTTCTGTATCAATACCCAAGCGATCGCCCATCTGCCGTTCTGGTGCATTCGGCACATACAAGGGTCCTTCTAAATTGCTTTCTGTACCGCGATGAGCATCGTTCAGCAATTCTACCAACTCTGAAATTCCCAGTAGATCCGTCAACAAATGGATCTCTCCAGAGGGAATCTCCTGAGTGTGATGACTTGCCTGGTTGAGAAAATTACGTCCCTGCTGCAATTCTGATTCAGTCAGATTCACCTCACGCACAAAGTCATGCAAATGTTGAACCAAGCTCGTGTAAATTTCATAGAGTCGTGGGTGAGATTTGCCGCGATCGCCATGATTAATGACGGCTTCAGTGATAGTGTCAAGTGTGATTTTCTGCACGATCAAACTCCTTTTTAGTTACGTGATTAATGATGGTTGTTTTACGGCGACTATCTTAGCAGTGGTGTCCACTTCGAAAAGTCCGCAAGATGCGCCCAGTAGGCAGTCAATCCGATATAAGCAAAGATGAGAGCTGCCACACTTAACACAATTGCTCCAATAGTTCGCAAGAGCCGGGTTGATTTGAGAGAGAGGGTTGGTACGGAAAAAATTCCTCCTAAGCCAACGAGAATGAACCCAATTCCTGACAGCAAAGGAAGTTGTGTTATTCCCAGGTTTATGATGCGAAAGCCAATTAGAAGCGATACCAGTCCTGCAAAGAATCCATAAATGCCCAGGGTAAATAATTCCCAACCCATTGCCAGAGCTAGGGAAGTTCCTAGAAACAAAATGCCAAACAGAACAGTTGTTTCACCAAAGGCAACATTGAAACTACCAATAATGGGCCAGGTAAAAGTCATGTGTAAGCCAGTGACTAAAGCGATCGCGCCGACTACACCAAAACCAGGAATCCAGCGTTTCTGATTTGAAGTACCAAGACCAAAATACACATAGGCAGCTAACAGAGCGAGTCCAGCTGATAGATTAATCAGCATGAGTGTAAGGTAATCGATAAACATTAGACCTCCTGCAAATGTTCGGTTTTGTTAAGACTTAGACAAAAACTGAAGTATGCAATGCCTGTCGCATTGCTTTGTGTACCAGTTTTGGCTTCCGAAATACTCTGGCGTTATTGAATACAGGTATGAATTCAAGATTTCCCAATTGCTATAAACCAACTATGATGAGTTTTCTAACATCAAGCGAAAAGTTAATTCATACCCTGAATCAGCAACGCCGTTTTACGGCGACTATCTTGACTTATAGTCTGTGCCCTAATCTAATTGGCTACAGCTATAGTCTGGTGACTTGATGCTTTCAAGACTCATCCTGACGATTTCGTGCGGCATACCAATCCATTCAAGAACGATGAGATCAGCCAGCGAACAGGCACCGGGCATATGATAGAGTTTTATTGAATGTCCCTTATCGCGGAGAATGTGTTTTTGCTTCCTATCTGCTGTTTTCATAGTCTGAGTGTAATGATTCCTAATGCTCTGTTTCTTTCAGATTCTTAGGATGTTTTGTCAGATTCTTGTGCAATCACCTTCAAGACGCAGCGTGGAACCGAGCGTTCTGTCGAGGAACGCGCGGATCAACGTTGCCACCTCCTCTGCATGAGTCTCCAGCGCGAAATGTCCGGCGTCGAGCAGCAAGGATGGTAAGGTAAGAACCAAAAAACCACAAAGATTGCATCATTAGATCGCTCTGTAGACTTGATATGTAATTAACACGCATGACTTTCCCTACTCTCTTGGTCTATGAAACTAGACCAGCCACGATGCTTGTTCTGATGAAGATTGAATTACCTTGATTTAGACGAAATCTTCCATAATCAGAGAGTGATTTAAGCCGCTAGCAGCAACGCTACCCTGAAAAACAGCAGCGACGATCACTTGCATGGGTGAAGTGATGTCACCTGCCGCATAAACGCCTTTGACGCTAGTTTCGTTAAAAACATTGGTCGTCTTGATTAAATTGAATTCATTCAACTCACAGCCTAACTTTTCAGCTAGGTTTGAACGGAGTGTTTGCTTTGGTCTGATCAGTATTCCGCGACGCGCAATTTTCTCATTTGTCTCAAAAACAATGTTTTCCAATTGTCCGTTATCGCCTTCGAGTCGGATGATTTTCTCTTCGCGAACAAGAATTTTATGGTTTTTTAACAGTGTCCTTTGATCAGCGGTTAGATCGGCTTTGCCGTTGGTGCAGAGGACTAAATTAGCACTCCAATTTTTCAGCAATGCCGCCATTTCGATGCCCGTTTCGCCATTTCCAACAATGGCAAGCGGCTCGTCGCGCACTTCCCAGGCATGGCAATAGGGACAATGAAACACGCTTTTGCCCCAGAAATCACCAAAGTTTTCGAGAGCTGGAAATTCATCCATTACCCCGAAAGCCAGCAAAATTTTGCGCGTTTTTTTTATTGTGCCATCCTCAAACACTACTTCAAATTGATTGCCGGATGGGGTGATTTCCTTGACCCCGATCGCTTGAAATTCAACGCTTTTATAAGGTTTGAGTTGGTCGCGCCCAATGTTCAAAAGTTCATGCGGACTGATGCCATCGCGGGTGAAAAAGCTGTGCGACTCGTGTGCGGGAGCGTTACGCGGATTCCCTTTGTCGCAGACTAACACTCGACGGCGACTTCTGCCTAAAAGCAGTGCCGCACTGAGTCCAGCGGAACCGCCACCGACAATGACGCACTCGTAAATCTCTTTGTTTTGGTTCATCATCTTTTTCTGTTCTACAACTTTGGACATAATCATCAACTCCTAAGTTCTCTTTGTCTTAGTTCACTTGAGTATAGTCAGTTCCAACACTCAACTTCTTGCAGATTCTTATGGAGTTTCTTATGAAGTTAGCGAACCGATTTCAGTGTTGCTTTAGTGAGTCGCTTGAAATGCTGTATTAAACATTTCGCACTGCCTTTCGACTAAGCTGTTAGTCATTTAAATTTATTGCTTCAACCCCTTACAGTATGGGGTGTGGCCCACAAATAGTGCAGTTTGAATGTCGAACAGCTTACTGCGCTACAAACCCACCATCTACCAGCAATGTTGCACCTGTTGTGAACGATGCCAGGTCAGATGATAAATACAGAACTGCATTTGCAACTTCAAGCGGTGTTCCAATTCGTCCGATCGGGTGAAGTCCTGTCAAGTAAGCTTTGGCTTCATCTGTAACTGCTTCAAACATATCTGTTTGGATTGCCCCTGGTGCAACTACATTGATGCGAATACCCGCTTTGGCATATTGGAGCGTAGCAGCTTCAAACATATCTGTTTGGATTGACCCTGGTGCAACGGCATTGATGCGAATACCCGCTTTGGCATATTGGAGCGCAGCAGCTTTTGTTAAGCCTACTACCGCATGTTTACTCGCGGTGTAGAGGAGTATGTTAGGAAGTGCAACGACTCCAACCGCAGATGCCATATTGACGATCGAACCACTTCCCTGTTTCAACATCTGAGCAATTTCATATTTCATCGACAACCAAACACCTTTGACATTGACATTCATAGTGCGGTCATATTCAGCTTCTGTTTGCTCAATCAATGAGGGATTTTCGCCGCCCATTCCTGCATTATTAAAGGCAATATCCAACCGACCAAAAACGTCAACCGTTTTATCAACCATTGCTTTAACATCGGCTTCTTTCGTGATATCTGCTTGCACAAAAATAGCCTCTCCGCCAGCATCCTGAATCAATCGAACCGTTTCTTCACCTTCATCAATTCGACGACCAGCTACCACCACCTTTGCTTGTTGTTGGGCATAAGCGATCGCTGTTTCACGACCAATTCCTGAAGTTCCGCCAGTGACAAGCGCCACTTTATCCTGAAGTATCATTCTATTTCTCCTAAAATCTAAGTCCGGTTGTTCTCTCTTGAAATGATCGTGAAATCGCTTTAGAAGAAAGCTCAGACAAATCTTGCCAACAAAAGGCTAAGAGCAAAGGAAAAGGCATGAAAGCTGACGTGGGATAACATCGCAGCCTCAAGTGAGTATTGCCAAAAGAGCCAACCAAAAGCCATGCCAGCTATCCCATTGAGTAATATTGCTCGGATAACCACAAGCGGAGTGAGTGGAACTATCGCGGCAGTTGCGGGCAGGTGTAAAAGCCCAAATACCAGCGCTACTAGCACAATCGCACCTTGGTATATTCCTTGGCTTGGCAACGTAATACCTTGTTTTAAGACTTTCCACGCTATCCAAACAAGCAGCGACATTAAGCCCCAGCGCATCAGAATTTCCTCAGTGATGCCGCCATAAAGCATGGCTGTAAGTGAACTCAGCCAATTCGGTTCTGTGTTATTGGATGCCTGTAGCGCTTCAGGTAGAGCATGTTTCATGAACCGATCGAGCAACAGGAGAATGATTATTGTCGCTGCACCCACACCCAAGCTCCATTTCATCTCAATGACAGAATATGGAATCTTAGAGGTATGAAGTACCCAGTAGTCAATCAAATGTGAGCGTAATCCAACGCGATAGGCACAGCCAATTCCGATCAGAATGCTGATTGGCAGTAGAACTGTAAGCTGTAGTCCTTGTAGGAGTATTAAAACCCACAGTGGCGGGACTTTTGCCAGTATTTCTGGAGACAGTTTCGCCAACTGTTGCTCAACTAATGGAATCGATGTAATCGTAACCATCACAATGCCCACAATGCCCAACACAAATAGAATCCCAAATTGTTTTAAAATTGCCATTGATTTAATCTTTAGAGACATCAGAATACTGGGTAGACACAATGCCAAGATAGAGAATGACAACTGGTGACTAACGCCACCTTACTCTGAAGTATCATTCCTATTTCTCCTAAAATCTAGCCACTTTACCTTGCAGTATCATCCTGTTTCTCCTGTTTCAATCAATATTGACCTTCAAAAATCGAACTCCAATCCGTTTAGCAATTATCAACGCCGTGAAGCTAGTCTAATTTTCTGTAAATTTCAGTACAATTTTGCCCCGTGTTCCTCCCTGCTCTAGACGCTGGTGTGCCAGAACGACCTGATCCCAAGACAATACTGAATCAATCACTGGGCGAAGCTGTTGACGCTCGATTAGTTTTGTCAAAGCCTCTAATTTTGCTCGGTACTGGGGTGACAAAACAAAATGAATTGTCAGATTCTTTCCCCATGCTTTAAGAAGCGATTGCGGTATTGCAATGTCTACAATGCTTGCAAGCCTACCAAAGGGACGAATGATTTCTAGACTACGCTGAATTGTTTCTCCGCCGATCGTATCTAGAACTAAATCCACACCCAGTCCATTTGTTTCTTGACGAATGACTTCTACGTAATCTTCATTTTTGTAATCAATCACCCGATCTGCGCCCAGTTCTGTCACGAAATCTCGGTTTCTAGAACTACACGTCGCAAAAACGTATGCCCCTATCGCTTTGGCGAGTTGAACTGCGATCGAACCCACTCCACCCGAACCCGCATGGATGAGAACTGTTTCACCGACTTGTAGATTGCCCCTAGTCACTAGACAATCCCAAGCCGTTCCGCCTGCAAGCGGAAAAGAAGCTGCTTCAATGTGCGATAAATTTGCAGGCTTCAATGCAACAATCGCTGCATCAGCCACATGATACTGAGCGTAGCTACCGAATTCTCCAAAAATTTGCGGCGAGTAATACACGTTGTCTCCCACCTTGAAATCAGTCACGGCTTCTCCAACTGCCTCAATCACCCCTGAAACATCGACTCCAAGGATAGCGGGTAATCGAACTATCTCCTTGTAATCACCACGACGAGTTTGGTAATCGACCGGGTTAATCGAGGTTGCACAAACTCTGACTAACACCTGATTCGCCTTCAATGCTGGTATAGGGACAGTTTGAATCTCAAACTTCTCAGCATCACCAAACGCAGTTAATACGGCTGCTTTCATAGATTCCATCTGTGCCAACTCTCCTTGATTTAGAATAAACAGTGACGGGATTTCAATACTATTCAGCGTAGGTAAGTTCTACCTAACTTCGTAAGTCAGCACGATTTGGTAAGGTAGTTACCGTTTAGTAGCAAATGCAGATATCACAGCCTCGTAGCACACCAAAAAAGTTTTCTCGCTCCCAGCCAAAGGCGATGTGCAACTTAACTAAATAGTCATGTCGTTCCATTGTTTCTCATAGCGATCTCCTTTCTTTTGTAAGCCTAATGTTCAGGTCATTAGCCAACAACTGGCTGAGATTCAATTCCTCGACACCAAAGCCTAATTGCTGAATGCTTGATTCGTCTATCGATTTTTGATTGTTTTCAGAAAACCAAGATAATTCGATGCTGCTTCCTGAGCGTTTTCGATCAACAGCAAATGTCCTGCTTTGGGTAATTGAATAATTTGACTCCCTGGAAGACAGCGATGTGAGCGATCGACATCCCGAATATCATAGATTTTGTCTTCCTGACCCCAAATTGCCAGGGTCGGAACCCGACTGTGAGGCAACTGACAAAGCACATCATCATAAAGATTCACAATGTCCCAAGTCTGCTGATAATTTCGATTACGATTCACATAATCGTTCACTTTCTCGGTTTTGACCTCATCCGGAATCGTAGGAGGCGTCACGAAAAGCAGACTGATTTCTAGATCGAACTGCTCTTTGGTAATCGGAATAAAGGGATTGATGCCCTCAATAATCGATTTCCTGACGCTAGTTGCCCAATTCGTTACGCCTAGCGGTGAACCGATAAAGGCGAGGCTGCGAACTTGGTTGGGATAAAGCTGGCTGTAAAGGGCTGCGATCGTGCCCCCCATCGAGCTACCTGCAACATCAAGGGATTGAATCTTTAGCTGCTCGACAAACTGGTGCAAGAGGGCTACCTGATTCTCTAGTGCATAGTCTTTCACGGTAAATCCAGTACTCTTGGCATAACCGGGTAGATCGGGTGCGATCGCTTGATAGCCTGCTCTAGCCAACTCGCACATCATGCCATTCCACTGCTCTTTCTCGGCAAATAATCCGTGCAGCAGTAAAATCGGTTGTCCTGTCCCTGCTTGATTATAGGAAAGCGTTCCACTCTCGATTTTTGTAGAGCGAGTTGCGATGTCACAGGTGGAAGCAGGGGTTGCACGATTCAACCAACCAGAGCCAACAAGCCCACTGACAACCAGAACGATAATAACTAACCGAAGAATGAACTTTCTCATGAATAGTTTTTCCTGACTATTCCAAATCCCAGGGTAAACGCATCTAAATTTTATTGACAAAAGTCGAAGCGATAAGGCATTGAAATCTCCTATGAATGCTGCGTCGAATTCTCGTTTGATTTAACTTAAGCGTAGGGAATTTCAAGGCTCGGTTTCTTTCAGATTCTTAGGGTGTTTTGTCAAATTCTTGCGCGATAACCTTTAGGATACAGCGCTGATAAATTCCTCGCTTTTCGCCCAAAGCTGCTTAGCTTTGTTAGCGTCAAGCGCATACGACCTTACGCCGTCGGCAAACGGGTTGGGCGTGTCATTGATCGGCGCGATCGCACAATCTTCGAGATAGTGCCCACCGATCTCGTCTTTATTCGCCACGACTGCTGCCCAGACCGACGTCGCGGCTGCCTGCGGAATTTCTTTCAACTCTTTCGGCGGCAGACCCGCTTCGGTGCGTGCTGCGTCAACAGTCTTCAAAAGTCCCTGCAAGTCCTCCGGCGAGAAATGGCGGGGTAGATCCGTCAGACTGTTTCCGGGCATCACCGAAGCAGCCCGAATGCCGCGATCTCGATGCCGCCTGTCAAACTCCACAGCGAACAGTGAATTGGCGGTTTTCGACCGACTATAAGCGACCCATGGATCGTACACCTGCTGCTCGAAATTCGGATCGTCCAAGTCGATATCGGCACCGCGATGCGCGAGCGACGACAGGACTACCAGCCGTCCATTATCGGCGAGCAACGGCTCGCTCTGATTGATCAGGGCGAGATGACCCAGATGGTTCGTCCCGAACTGGACTTCAAAGCCATCGATCGTCCGACCGAATGGAGTTGCCATAACGCCAGCGTTAGCGATAATGGAATCGAACGGCTGACGGTCAGCCAACAGTTTATCCGCGCAGGCGCGAACACTTTGCAAGGATGCCAGATCGAGATTGATCAATTCCAGGCAGCCACCTCCTTGCGACGCGGCATCACGAATCGATGCAGTGGCTGGCTCAGCTTTAGCAAGCTCCCTGACCGCGCCGACGACGCTAGCGCCGTGAGCGACCAGTGAGCGGGCGGTTTCAAGCCCAATGCCCGACGATGCACCGGTAATGAGAAATCGCTTTCCCTTGAGATTAATGCCGGAAAGCACCTCGTCGGCGGTCGATTTTGCACCAAATTTTTCAGCCATTTCTTTTCCTTTCGTTAATTGTGAGTGTAAAAGTTTTGAGCTTTTGCATACCCTATGATCGCCGCTCCTAAACCGCGAGAACCACCTGTTACCAGTGCAACTTTGCCTGCAAGTGTTGTCGTCATGATGGACTCCTTTGGATGTATTACTGCTCAATCAAACGCTGCTTACTATCGGGATGCCCTTGAGGAACCAACGGCACGGAGAGTGATCGAGCGGATGATGCAGGTCGATCGCCACTTGGTCGCAACGTTTCGCACTGCCGATCGACTACTGCGCTACATACCCACCATCTATCATCAACGTTTCACCTGTTACGAACTATGCCATGTAAGATGATAAAAACAGGACTGAATTTGGAACTTCAAGCGGTGTTCCAGCTCGTCTCTCTGTCTTGTTACCCTAGCGGAACTTAAGTTGAACCATGCCCGCATATTTTAATTGTTTAAGAGTGGCGACATTTGCATTCCAATCAATTCAATGGAGCGCATCAGTTGGGCGTGGTTCATCTGCGCGTTGTCCATTTGAAAAGTTACTCTCGAAATGCCGCCGAGCGATTCGCTGTGACGGCGGATTTTCTCCGCCACTTCTTCGGGACTGCCGACCAGTAATGCGCCGGTTGCGCCGCGCTGCGCGTCAAAATCGGCGCGCGTAACAGGCAGCCAGCCTCTCTCTCTGCCAATTTTAGTAAAGGTTTCGGCGTAGCCCGGAAAAAATTCTTCAACGGCTTGTTCAGTCGTGTCGGCGACATAACCGATTGAATGCAATGAAACTTTCAATGTTTCGGGCGCGTACCCGGCGCGCGCTCCGGCATCGCGGTATAAATCTACGAGCGAGCGAAAGCGATGCGTTTCGCCGCCGATAATGGCAACCACGAGCGGCAGTCCAAGCATTCCGGCGCGGAGGAAAGATTGCGGCGTACCGCCGACCCCAATCCAGATGGGAAACGGCTTTTGCAGCGGACGCGGATAAATTGCTTGGTTTTCCAGCGCGGGGCGAAATTTGCCCGACCAATCGACCGTTTCGTTGTCCCGAATTTTGAGCAAGAGTTCGAGCTTTTCAGCGAAAATCTCGTCGTAATCGCCGAGGCTAAATCCAAATAGCGGAAAGGCTTCGGTGAACGAGCCGCGCCCGACAACCATTTCGGCGCGACCTTTTGAAATCAAATCGAGCGTGGCGAATTGTTGAAACACACGCACCGGGTCAGCCGCGCTCAGCACCGTAACCGCGCTGGTTAGACGGATGCGCTCGGTGCGTGCCGCGGCAGCGGCGAGAATAACGGCGTTTGCCGAATCTAAAAATTCATGCCGATGGTGCTCGCCGATGCCGAAGATATCCAAGCCGGAACGATCCGCCTGCTCTATTCTCTCCAGCAGTTCGGCGACGGACTGCGCGGCATCCGCCGTTTCGCCGTTTTCACTCGTTCCAACCGAGGCAAAACTGTCAATTCCAACTTCCATATCATTTCCCACGCGTTTTGCGAATGAAATAGACTAATCCGAAATAGTAGAAAGTCTTGCTGTACGAGTTAAGCTGCTGTTCTCTCGCTCAGCAAAGAACGCCTAACCATCATCAACTCAGAGGGGGCGCGCTACTACCGTGATCTGAATTATCAGGGAGCGGAATGAATTCAGTTTCACCGGGAACCGCCGGGAAGCGGCGGTCTTGCCAATCTCGTTTTGCCTGCTCGATACGCGCTGAGCGGCTCGACACAAAGTTCCAGTACTTTGTGCGATCGCCCACTGGTGCCCCGCCGATAATCATTGCTTTTGCCTCAGCCCCCGCACTGATATTTACTGATTCATCCGGTGCTAAAACGGCTAGACGATATGGCTCTAAAGGCTTTCCATTTACGAATAAGCCGGATGTGACGCTATAAACTGCCCTTTCTAAACCTTCTATTGGCGCTAGCTGAAATTGACTACCCTCCGTGAAAACGAGCGCTAGGTAAAGAGTAGCAGAGTAGGTTTTAACTGGTGATTGGTGAGACTGATAGCTACCGGCGATCAAGGTCGCGCTGGTGCCTGTTTGAGTCCACCTCGGTAAATCAGTCGCCGAATAATGTGAAAAGCTGGGTTCAACTTCTTCAGCGATTTCGGGGAGGGCAATCCAGGTCTGAATGCCGTGAAGAGTAGATTCTTTCTCTCTAAAGCTCTCGGGCGATCGCTCAGAATGAACAATACCTTTGCCCGCTGTCATCCAGTTCACCTCGCCCGGAAAAATCTCTTGTACTGTACCTAGACTATCTCTATGCAGAAGGCTTCCTTCAAACAAATAGGTAACCGTCGCTAAATTGATGTGTGGATGGGGTCTAACATCGACGCCTTTTCCAGCCGGAAAAATAGCTGGGCCTAAGTGATCAAAGAAGATGAAAGGTCCAACCATTTTTAGGGTTTCACTCGGTAAGATGCGCTGTACGCTAAACCCCCCTAAATTGTGCTTTTCAGGCGTGATTAATTGCTGAATACTCATTTTCGTACGATCCATTCTTAGTTGACGCTGTGGACGAAGATACAATCTTAATTCTGTTGCTGCTTCAGATTCTTGCCTAACTTAACTTCAATGTAATGAATTCCAAGGCTCGATTTCTTTCAGATTCTTAGGGCAAATTTTCAGATTTTTATGGTGCTAACGAATCTGCTTGGGGGTCTTTCCCGTGAATCGCTTGATGTGCTGCGTCAAATGGCTTTGACTGGAGAAGCCTACTTGTAGGGCAATGTCTGCGATCGCCAAATCGGTTTTCGATAGCATCAACTTTGCCTGTTCCACACGCTGTTGAATCACGTACTGACGTGGAGAAATTCCCATTGTTTGCTTAAACAAACTCGCAAAGTAAGTCGGGCTAATATTAATCACTTCTGCAAGCTCAGTCAGTGACAAATCTCGATCAAGGTGAGTACGAATATAGCCGAGCACTTGCTGTAATCGGATGTGCGTTAAGCCTTTGCGCTTGGCTTCAAGGGTTGGCGTTGTAATTGTTAGCATGGTTCAAAGATTGGCAATTTGCTCAACAAAACAGGCAAAAGCTAGCCATCGCGCATTCGATCACTGCAATATTTTGCATTGCCGATCGACTACTGTGCTACATAGCCACCATCTACCATCAACGTTTCACCTGTTATGAACGATGCCATGTCAGATGATAAAAACAAGATTGCATTTGCAACTTCAAGCGGTGTTCCAATCCGTCCGATCGGGTGAAGTCCTGCCATGTAAGCTTTGACTTCATCCTGCCCACCTGTCGCTGCTTCAAACATATCTGTTTCGATTACCGCTGGTGCAACGACATTGATGCGAATACCCGCTTTGGCATATTGGAGCGCAGCAGCTTTTGTTAAACCGATTACCGCGCTTTTACTCGCGGTGTAGAGGGGGAAGGTAGGAAATGCAACGACTCCATTTGCAGATGCCATATTGACGATCGCACCACTTCCCTGTTTCAACATCTGAGTAATTTCATGTTTCATTGACAACCAAACGCCTTTGACATTGACGTTCATCGTGCGATCGTATTCCACTTCTGTTTGCTCAATCAATGAATGATTTTCGCCGATAGTTCCTGCATTATTAAAGGCAATATCTAACCGACCAAAAACGTCAACTACTTTATCAACCATTGCTTTAACATCGGCTTCTTTCGTGACATCTGCTTGCACAAAAATAGCCTCTCCGCCAGCTTCCTGAATCAATCGAACTATTTTTTCACCTTCATCCATTCGACGACCCACTACTACCACCTTTGCCTGTTGTTTGGCATAAGCGATCGCTGTTGCTCTGCCAATTCCGGATGTGCCTCCAGTGACTAACGCCACTTTATCTTGCAGTATCATTCTGTTTCTCCTGTTTTAATTTCATCGGTTTGTCTCAGGTAAGTTTGTCTCAGCAACTCAGTGACTTCTTGCGCGATCGCAATCAGGGCATGGTTAACTGAAGAGTCGCGAAGAGAACCAGTCTGAGGTTTACCTTCATGCCCAGGATTATTCTTGCCTTGTACTAGTGAATGCGTCATAGAACTATCCTCAATTAAATACTGATTTGTAATTGACTAAATCAATACCCAGGAATTCAGTTGTTGGCATGGTAACTGTTGTCATGGTTCAAAAAATGGCAATTTTGTTCATTGAAACAGGCAAAATCCTAGCCATCAAAATTAGATAACTTACAGCACTTACAGACAAGTCAGATATGAATTGGGAGCAAAGATCGGGGAACTTAATGACTTGCAGCAATCATGGCAGCCATCAACTCCGTCGTGTTCCAGCGCTCGGTATACCGAATTCCATTGATAAACAGGGCTGGGGCAGTCGTTACTCCACTCTCTATTCCGCCTTCGATATCTTCGTTGATGCGATCGACATGCACTTGTTTAGACAACTCTTTGAGAAATTGAGGAATGTCAAGCCCTAAATCATTGGCGTACTCGACAATATAACCGTTCTCCAACCTTTGTTGATGGTCAAATAAGGTATCGCTCATTAACCAAAACTTTCCTTGGGCGGCGGCGGCTTCGGCGGCTTCGGCTGCCCGTTGAGCATGGGGATGAATCTGTGTTTGTGGAAAATGACGGAAGATGAAGCATAAATAATCTTCTCCAAAAGCAGCACTAAGCTCTCGTTTGATCGCTTTAATCAGCTTGTAAACGTCCGCACTTCTAGGGCATTGATAATCTCCGTACATCACCAGCACTACCTTGGCACTCAGAATACCTTGAATCCAATCTTGAGTTGAAGGTGGTACAAGTAAAGACCTGTGGCTACGATCGTCGCTCATGTTTTTACATCTGCATCAAGCATAGAACCATGCAATTTACTTGCTCGATCCATTTGCATGACTGTTTGCATAAATTCAATATAGGTGGTCGCTTTCAACCTGTCGTCTATAGTGAGTTAAAAGTTTGACAGTAGAAATTGATAGAGTAATCGTTCCATCGCAAAGTAGAAGGCCGACTCTAACTTAAGTTAGACTCTCGACTCGATCGAAAGTACACCCTACAAACTGACAATGCCGCGCTTAACAGCAACAATCACCGCTTGAGTGCGATCGCTCACATCCAACTTATTCAAAATCCGATTGACATGAGATTTAACCGTGCCTTCACCAATACTCAAAGCTGCCGCAATATCCGCATTACTCATTCCCTGTGCCAGCGAGCGAAGTACTTCTAATTCTCTTTCACTCAGTTCTGGATTGCTGAGGCGCTGTACTAACTTTGCTCCCACATCAGGCGGAATATACTTCTGACCCCGATGAACGGTGCGAATCGCATTCAGAAGCTCGTCAGGTTCAGTTTCTTTCAGCAGGTATCCTTTTGCGCCTGCCTGCAATCCCCGATAAATATCTTCGTCACTATCATACGTGGTCAGTACAATAATCCGAGCAGATTTAACGCTCGCACAAATTGCACCAATGGCGGCAACTCCTTCCACTTCAGGCATTCGCAGATCCATTAGCGTTACATCTGGTTGGTGTTCCCGAAATAAGGCGATCGCCTGTTCCCCATTTTCAGCTTGTGCAATCACCTGCATATCTGGGTCACGGTTAATAATCGTGGCTAATCCTTGCCGAAAAATGGCGTGATCGTCCGCAATCAGAACCCGAATGGTCGTAGCTTGGCTCATTGTAATGCTCACTCAAAGGTTGACGGTGACAATAATTTCTGTTCCTTGTCCAGGTTGACTCCTAATCGTGAGTTGTGCGCCGATGCGCTCAGCCCGTTCGCTCATGCCGAGTAAGCCAAAACCCTCAGAGGCTGAAATACTGCCAACTCCAAAGCCCTGTCCATTGTCTCTCACGCGCAAGCAAAACTGATCGCGATCGTAGACTAGCTCCACTCGAATTTCGTCAGCATTGGCGTATCTAATCGCATTAGTTAATGCTTCCTGCCCAATCCGTAGTAAGTTATTCTCGACTTCAGTGGGTAGAGAATACACTGCACCCTCAATCTCATAATATAGAGTGACATCCATTGCGGCAGTTCTGATTTGAGCGATGAGACGATGGAGAGCGCTCTGTAAACTGCCCTCCTCCAAAAGCTGAGGACGGAGCGCCACGACCGATCGCCGCGCTTCAGTCAGTCCAGTTCGCGCCAATTCTTTAATCAGGTCTAGGTGTGCCTGAGCTGCTTCTAAATCATCCGTTAGCACCTGGTTTGCAGCACCTACCTGAGCCAGAATACCTGTAAACGACTGAGCGAGTGTGTCGTGAATTTCGCGTGCCATGCGGTTGCGCTCTTCCAGAATCGAGGCTTCTTCTGCTTGCTTCAGCGCCGTAATATCTCGCGCTAGCCAAATCACCTGATCGTGGTCGATTGGTGCAATGCGAGCCGAAAACCAGGCTTCTCGTCCATTTAGAAACGCACTGTACTCGACTGTGAGGGTTTGTTGGGTTCTCAGCACCTGCTGAATATAACTTAGAAATTCATCGGCTTGTTCCTTTCCGAGTTGATGCATGGTTTTACCAATCATCTCCTCAATGGGTTGCCATAGCAGATTTGGCTCCTGTACGATGATTTCAAGGAATCGCCCTTCCGCAGTCAGTACAAACAGCGGATCGGGAATGGCTGAAAAGAGCGCCCGCAGTTCTGCTTCAGAGGCTTGCAATGCTGCTTCTGCTTGCTTGCGATCGTTGATATCCGTAACAACTCCCAACGCTCGGATGGGTTCACCGGATTCATTCCAGGTAACAATTTTGCCGACAGAACGAATCCATTTCCACTGACCATCCTGGGTACGAAGGCGATACTCTACTTGAAAGTTGGGGATTTCTCCAGTAATACAAGCACGGTAGGTTGCGACAACTGATTCTCTGTCATCAGGATGCAAACGAGCAATCCATTCAGGAATGGTTTCGTGGAATGTTGCTGGATCGTAGCCCAGCATTAAAGCGTATTCCGGGTTAACAATTCTTTCTTCAGTCTTTAAATCGAAATCGTAGAGTCCTTGATTTGAAGCGGTTAATGCTAAGCGTAGTCGTTCTTCACTCGTTTGTAGAGCGGCTTCTGCTTGCTTGCGATCGCTAATATCCGCAATCACCCCTTCAATGTAGTCATCGTCTGCATTCAGATAAGCAGAGAAAAGTCCCCAAAACACTGTCCCATCTAGTTTTCGCCCCTGTGCTTCATAGCTTCGCACTTCCCGCTCCCGCTTCAGCACCTCAAGGAATTGTTGGCGATCGCTAGGATTTACATAGTAGTCTGTGGCGTGTTCAAGCCCAATCATCTCCTCTGATGAATCAAAGCCAAGCAGATTGGCATAGCGTTGATTGGCATCGAGAAGTAATCCATCCGAGAGGCGGGTGCGGAAGATGCCAACCTGTGAGTTTTCAAAAATATTGCGGAACTTAGCTTCACTGCGTTGTAATGCCTCTTCTGCTTGTCTGCGCTGGGTGGTGTCATTGCCCACCGATAAGATTTCAACGACATCTCCCTGGTCATTGAAGATGGCTTGATTCGACCAGGCAATCCAAACCCGTCTACCGTCTCGACAAAGGTTTTCATTCTCGGTTTGCAAGTAAGCTTGAGGTAAGGAAGCTTCAAGATTGTGAAACAGATTGTGAACAAACTGCTTGAGATCACGTCCAGATATTTCGGTTTCTGGAACGATTGTTTCCAGTAGGGTACGCCCTAAAATCTGATCTTCCTCATAACCAAAAAAGCTCAGTCCATAGTCATTCATGTATCGAATTCGTCCTTCCCTATCCGTGCGAAGGATGATTGAATTCGCAGTTTGAATCAGGTTACGGTAATTGGCCTCACTTTGTTGTAACGCAGCCGTTCGTTCTGCGACCTGTTGCTCTAAAGTGCAGTTGTAGTCGGCTAGGAGTTTCTCGGCTTGTTTGCGTTCTGTAATATCCTGAAAGGTAGCGATCGCATAAGCGATATTGCCCTGTTGATCAAAAACTGGTGTTCCCCGTGCCTCAATTAGAATTGTGACATGATCTCGACGAATTTCTATATCTTCAGTCCTGATGCGTTCGCCCCTTAATGCCCGCACAATAGGCAAGCTCTCCGCTGGATAGATTTGATCCGTTCCCGCTACATAAAGCTGATAAGCCTCTGAGAGCTGCTCCGGTGCTATGGAAGTATCAGTTTCTTTGCCTATGAGTTGATTGCCGCATTGGTTGGCATAGTAAGGGCAACCCGTCGCATCCACGATCGCAATTCCCACTGGAATCGCTTCGAGGAACTGGGTGATCTTGCTTTCCTTAGCCTGCAGTTCTGAGTAAAGGTTGGCATTTTCGATGGCGATCGCTGCTTGAGTCGATAATAGCTGCAAGACCTGCGATCGCTCTGGTGTAAATACTCCAGTTGCTAACTGATTTTCTAAATACAATACACCGACCAGCTTGGCTTGATTTAGCAGCGGTAAACAGAAAACAGATTGAGGCTGGTTCTGTTGAATATATGGCTCATTAATAAAAGCACCTTCACGAGTCGCATCATTTAAGGTGACAGGCTTCAGAGTCCGAATCACATATTGAATGATTGATTCTGGCAATTGTTCGGCAATTGGAATAGACTGTAACACCTGAGTCGCACAAGCATTTTCATCGGCATTGAGTTCACAAGCCGCTTCGATTAACCATTTTCCTGAGTTTTCTAAAATCAGATATCCGGTTTGTGCGCCAGCATTCTCAATTAAAGTTTGCATCAGTAATCGCAGCAATTGCTTCAGTTCAATTTCACGAGAAATCGCCTGTGAAGCTTTCATCACTGCTGCTAAATCGAAAGCGGTATGGAAGGGATTAGAGATAGTTTCAGCAGTAATAGGAATTGATGTGGAAGCGGCTCTAGACGATTTAGGAAAGAACTGTGGATAGCGTTTTTCTAAGTTTTTAACTTTAGCGATCGCGCCCCAGCGATCGTAACAATAGTGCGCCTCTTTCATATAGGTTTGAGCAATTTTTGACCGACCTCGCGCCAGATAATGTTTAGCCGCTAATTCATACGCGAGTGCTTCTTCCTGGATATACTCATTTTCAGCAGCACCTGCGATCGCCCGTTCATAAAACTCTTCAGCCTCAAGAAATTGGCCTAAGACTCGCGCTTTCTCTGCCTCGACTAGATAAAATTTATGTAGATAATTTATTGGGGCATGTTCTGCCCATTTCTGCATCTTTTCTTGGTTAGTATTAACAGAGTTTAGCCAAGCTGATTTTTCAGAGTTTGCAGCATCGAGCGATAGGCTCAAAAGCGCCAGAGAATGATAGAAGCAGAATACAGGTAAAATCGTTATTGCTGTCACCTCTTCAAAATGTGGCCTTGCTAAAATAGCAATTTGTACTGCTTGATGATATTCTCCAAATAGATAACATAATATAACTTTGTATAAATGGAGTATTTTAATTGCACTTCCATCTTTAACTGCAATAGCGTGTGGTAACGCCTGCTCTTCATTACACACCCGACCAACTAAGCGGCTGGGATTCTCAGACCTATTTAGCAAATTAAGAATGGTCTGCCACAATATTGCAAGCCAATTCGAGGGGCTTTCCCGTCTGATTTGGTTGATCGCTTTGCTGTAAGTTGCTGTTTTTTGTTCTAGTTGGGTAAGTTTCTCTCCAGCAAAAAATGAGTTATGGCACACGAAATATGCAGTATAACCAGCAGATTCAAAGTCTCCGGTTTCCACCGCATTTTTATAAGCATCAACCAGAAATGTTATTGATATCCTAAGATGCACCTTCCAGTGCAGGATATGGAAACTCGAAAACATTAATGTTTTCGAGTTTCCTTTTTTGCTATGCAATCGTTCTGCCAGGCTGAGAGCCAGTTGTCCAAATTTATAACCGAGTTCAATGTCTTGAACAACTCCACATAGAACAGATCCGTAAGCAACATAACTATGTGGTGACCAGGTATTACTACCGTAGTTAACTGACAGATTTACCCTCTTACATACAATCAGTATCCACAGTGCTGGTAACGTTATAAATACAGCAGACCCCATATTCGCTAGGATTGACATAGCTGCCAGTGGTTCTGGTGCAGTCATCTCTGGTAAATTGATCAAGTCTTCGATTTCTCGTTCAGCAAGTAGTGCAGCCGTTGACTCCAATTCCCTTTGAATATCTGCCTGACTTGGATTTTCTATTAAATCTATTCCCAATAGCTTTAACGCTTCCAATCCAGTTTTTAGTACTTCTTTCAGGTTGCCCTGTGACAAATATCCTTGAATTCTGCTATCGTAAGCCTGCACTTTGTCAACCACTGTTTTGCCACGATCAAGTACCACTTCTACCAACTGTTCCATCTCATCAAAGTGACCCTGGAGATACGCCGCTTCTGCTGCTTCTGAGTACAGCGCTAAGGTAAGGTCATACTCACTCTGCCAACTCTCTGAATTGAGGAGGTGAAACCCTGTAGTGAAATACTTAAAAGCTGCTTCATAAGCCGTTGATGCCTTTGCTTTCTGACCTGCCATTAAATTAAATCTGGCAATTTCAGTTCGTTCTGATTGAGCAGTGACTAGCTCAAGTCCTTGATTGAGATGATCGATGATTTCAAACAACCGATCGGATCGTTGCTCTGGTGAAGTTTTTTCGAGCAAATTGCGACCGATTTGGAGATGAACAACCTGTTTCTGCGATTCATCAATCAAAGCATAAGCCGCTTGCTGAACGCGATCGTGCGAAAACTTATACTCTTGAACTAACAAATCTTCGTCCAATTCAGATAGAGGTTGAATTAATCCCGCTTGTATTGCTGCTAGTAGATCCTGGAAAATTGCTTTCGGTGATTTTTCGCAAACGATCGCCAACGTTTCTAAATCAAACTCAGACCCAACACAGGCAGCTATGGAGAGAACTTGCTGTGTTGCTTCCGGCAATTTCTGCAACTGATGCAGCAGCAACTCCACCACATTATCAGTGATATCTTGAGCTTCAATCTCAGCTAGGTCCCACTGCCAGCTCAACTTTTGTGCATCGAAAGTCAACAGATGTTCGCCATACAGCATTTTCAAAAATTCACCGACAAAGAAAGGGTTGCCCTCGGTTTTACGTGACACAGCTTGGGCTAGGGCGCGAACGATATCAGGATTGTGATGTAATGTCTCAGCTATCAGTTGACTCAACGGTTCCAGGGTTAAAGGGGTCAGGATGATTTCCTGAAGTACTGCTCCCTGGTTTCGCATGCTCTCTAGCGTTAAGACCAACGGATGCGTTGGAGTCAGTTCGTTATCTCGGTAGGCTCCGATCAAAAACAGATACTGGATTTGCTCATCAAGTAAGATGAGTTCGATTAACTTCAAAGTCGCAGAATCGATCCACTGTAGATCGTCTAAGAAAATGACTAGGGGATGCTCTTTTGCACAAAACGCCCGCACAAATCTTTGAAACGTGAGATTGAAGCGATTCTGTGCCTCAGTTGCTCCAACTTCGGGTATAGGCGACTGCTTGCCAATGATTAACTCAACTTCGGGGATGACATCAATGATGATTTGTCCGTTGCTGCCCAGAGCAGTGAGCAGGCGCGATCGCCACACTTCCACCTGCTCATCCGGTTCGCTCAAGAGTTGCTGCACTAACTTTTGCAGGGCATTCACAATGGCGCTGTAGGGAATGTTGCGCCCAAATTGGTCAAATTTGCCAGAGATAAAATAGCCTTGGTTTGCTGTGATCGGTTTATGGAGTTCCTGCACCAATGCCGTTTTGCCGATGCCAGCATAACCGGAGACCAGCATCATTTCACGATGCGGTGGTAGGGTAATGTTTTCTTCTGCTCCCCCACTTCCCCATTCCCCTACTCCCTCATTCCCTGCCACTCTGTCGAACGCCGCCAATAATGCTGCAATCTTCGCTTCTCGCCCATACAGTTTTTGAGGAATGCAAAATTGTTCAGAAACATCTTGTAGACCCAATGGCACAGGTTCAATTAAACCCACTTCTGCCAGTTGCTGGGCACAGCGTTCTAAATCTGCTTTGATGCCCCAAGCACTTTGATAGCGATCCTCCGCATTCTTTGCCATCAGTTTCAAAATAAGATCTGAAACAGGTTGGGGAATTGTTGCATTCAATTCATGCGGGGGAGTCGGCGGTCTGGCAATGTGGCTGTGGACTAGCTCTAGGAGATCTTTAGTGGGAAACGGTAATTGTCCCGTCAACAGTTCGTAGAAGGTTGCACCCAGTGAATAAAAGTCGGTGCGATAGTCGAGCATCCGGTTCATTCGTCCGGTTTGCTCTGGCGACAAATAGGCGGGGGTTCCTTCTAGAAGATGGAGACTTTTGAATGTCGGATTGGTGCGACTGAAGCGAGTGGCAATGCCAAAATCAATGATTTTGACAACGCCAGTCCTCGGATTAAAGACAATGTTGCCAGGATTAATATCTTTATGGATGACATGAGCCGCATGGATTTTGCCTAGAGTATCAGTAATGGCGATCGCCATATTCAAAAAAACCGACAGCGGCATGGGACAGAAGTCTAATTGTTGCCGCATCCAGCATTCTAAAGACTCTCCACCAAGGTCTTCCAAAAGAATAACCAGCGTGCGCTGGTAGTCTTGCTGGCTGTATGCCTTGACTACGCCTTCAATGTTGAGAAAGCGAGTAATTTCATACTCTTGCCGATAGCGAGTTAAATCCTGAGGAGAGGGATAATCCTGCTTGAGAACTTTGGCAATCACTGCACAGTTATCTTGCTCTCTGATACCCCGATACACCAAAGAAGCTAAGCTCTCATAGATTTTGCTGTGAATAGTAACTCCAGGCAGGGTAATCATTGAACGCCCCCCGGCGAAAGACTGTCATCCGTTTCCCAAAGTATATCGCTTGCCAAACTCCAGAATATAAAGCTCCTTGTGTGGATCTTTATATCTTGACTTGTAATTGCTCAACTCAGTAGCCAATCAGACTGGTGTGAGGCAAGGGCATGGGAAATAGCCTGGAAGGCAGAGATACATTCAATATCTTCCACAGGCTACCTCGGAATCGAGAGCCGTATTGCTGAAGCGTTGAGGCAGCCAGGGTCTGTCGTCGTCGGTTCACGGCAATAGCTCGTAGTGACAACCGCTTCATCCGGGGGGCAAACAGGTCATCGCCCGCATCAAAGGTGTGGGACATCGCTACCGGATTTTGCATTCAGACATTGATGGTCGATCGGTTGTATGAATGTACTTTCGATCAAATTCGGATTCTAACTTAAGTTAGAGCTAGCCTTCTACTCCGCGATGGCATGGTTAATCTATCAATTTGTACTGTAAAAAATTTAACTTGCTATAGGCGACAGCTTGAAGGCGACCACCTATATTGAATTTATGCAAACAGTCATGCAAATGGATCGAGCAAGTAAATTGCACGGTTCCATGCTTGAAGGCATAAATATTCAAGGTGCAACTGGATTAACGCACGCTCAAGCAGCTACGTTGAAAGCATTAGGAGCAATCGCACAGTGAAGCGAATGCCCTTTGGGCACGCGACGCGAAAATCTTAACTCTGTGCTTAACTTGCGGAGCTTAAGTGATGAAATTTGGCGTTGTCTTGCAGACTCAGTTCATGGCGCGATCGCTTACGTCATCAACCCTTGAGGGTAAACAGACGTTTCACTTAAAAGCACAAGCAGAGATGTTTAGCTTTTGATTTCATTCTGCAATTCCTCATTCACCAATCGCTCCAATAGGAGAATTACCTAATGTCTACATTCAAGTACAATCGTCTAGACAAGAATAATGCTGCTGTTTTACTGGTGGATCACCAAACTGGACTGTTCTCGCTTGTGCGTGATATTGGTGCTGCCGACTTCAAAAATAATGTGTTGGCGCTAGCAAGTATAGCCAAGTTTTTCAACCTGCCTACTGTTTTGACCACTAGCTTTGAGGATGGTCCCAATGGAGTCATTATGCCTGAACTGAAGGAGAAGTTTCCCGATGCTCCTTTTATTCCGCGCCCCGGACAGATTAACGCTTGGGACAATGAGGAATTCGTTAAAGCCGTAGAAGCAACCGGTAAGAAGCAATTGATCATTGCTGGCATTGTCACTGATGTCTGTGTTACGTTTTGTGCGCTTTCGGCATTAGAGGCAGGGTATGACGTTTTTGTGGTTACTGATGCCTCTGGCACCTTCGATGAAGCCTGTCGCGATGCAGCGTGGGATCGGATGTCTCGTGCTGGAGTTCAGTTGGTCAATTGGTTTAGTGTTGTAGGTGAATTGCACCGTGACTGGCGTAACGATATTGAAGGGCTAGGTAATCTCCTTGCAGGGTTTATTCCTGACTACAAAAACCTGATGACTAGCTATGTGGCAACATCAAGTGCTGGCTCTGCCAGTCGTGAGCGCCTGATGACTCCTGTGTAACTGAGTGGGTGTTGTCATTGCCAAGTGATCAACTTCATTTGCAATATTGCAACGATACTTGATGATTTCGTGAATGGCTAGGATCGATTGCCATTGATCGATCCTAGCCAAGGTGGTTGCTGCCAAAATTACCAAGTAATCCGGTGTTTCGAGGGGATTGATTCTCAATGAAACTTCTCTTTCAGTCGATTCTCTCATCGTGTCTGATCTTTGGAGGCTCTCTGATTTACCCATCCCTGGTTGAGTCTGCCATTGCCCAGGATACCTTGCAAGGTCAAGTCCCCTCTGTGAATCTACTGGCTGATGTGCAACCGACCGATTGGGCATTTGCAGCATTACAAGCCTTAGTAGATCGCTACGACTGTATGGTTGGTTATCCAAATCAACTATTTCAGGGCAATCGAGCCATTACTCGTTATGAGTTTGCTGCTGGGCTAAATGCTTGTCTAGATCGGCTAGATCAGCTACTAGCCAGTGCAACAGTAGATCTGGCGGAAAGAGAAAATCTACAAACACTACAAAGACTTCAAGCGGAATTTGCATCAGAACTCTCAACATTGCGTAGACAGGTAGATTCCTTAGAAACCCGCACAACTCGATTAGAGTCTCAGCAATTCTCCCCTACAACAAAATTGACTGGAGAGGTCGTTTTTGCTGTGAGCGGTGCATTTGGCAGTGATAGAGCTGTACCACCAGGAGAAACACCTGGTTCTAGGGGTGAGATCGGTGACACTATCATTTTTAGCGGTCGTGCGCGGTTGATCTCGGACACCAGTTTTACGGGGCAAGATTTACTGAGAATTCGATTTCAGGCTGGTAATATTCCAAACTTTAGAGCAGCCACAGGAACCAATATGGCTCGCCTAAGTTTTGATGGTAATACAGACAATCAGTTCATTCTCAATCAACTTTATTATCAATTTCCCATCGGGTCAGATACTAGGGTGACTGCGATCGCCCAGGGCACTTTGTTTGATGTGGTTGATACGATTAACCCTCTATTGGGAAGTGATGGCAGAGGTTCGATTTCCGCATTTGGGGTGCGTAGCCCTATCTATCGTGAAGAAACAGGTGGGACAGGTGTTGGTATCAACCATAACTTTAACTCAGCCATCAATTTGACACTGGTTTATCTTGCTAGTAACGCCAACAACCCGACTGCGGGATCTGGATTATTTGATGGTTCTTACTCTGCCTTAGCACAACTGACACTCAAACCCACAGAATCCTTAAGTTTGGGCTTAACCTATGCTCGTTCTTTGAATTCAATTGATATTGGTACCAGTAGTGCCATTACCAATGATCCCTTTAATGGAAACAGTACCAGCATTGTTGGGGATAGCTATAGTCTTACGGCTTCCTGGCTTGTTAACCCTGCTTTCAGATTGGGAGGATGGATAGGATATCTCCGGGCATCGGCGCAAGACCTCTCCAATGCTCCTACTGCTGAGATTTTTTACTACGCAGTTAATTTTGGATTTCCAGATTTGGGTAAGGAAGGAAACTTATTAGGCTTTGTTTTTGGACAACCGCCTAGAGTGATCAGCAATCAGTTTGGAGTAAGCGATCGTAGCACCTCATTGCACTTTGAAACTTTCTACCGGTTTCAAATGAACGACCATCTCTCAATCACTCCTGGTGTAATCGTCATTACCAACCCTGAACACAACAGCAATAATGACACGATTTTTGTTGGCATTATTCGGACGACGTTTCAGTTTTAGAGTCTATACAGGCACGGTAAGAGCTGTTTTTCTGTTTTAACCATCCAATTTCCCGGACTGTTAAATTCTATGTTGGAAGAACCATTGGCGAGCAATACCAGTCAAGAAAACTATCTAGTCACCGCCGTGATTTCTCATATCGTGAGACCAGGACGTGAACAAGGTTATGAGGAATGGTTGCACGGAATTGCGACGGCTGCTCACCAATTTAAGGGACACTTAGGAGTCAGCGTGATCCGACCCTGTGACCACACTCATCCTGAATATGTGGCAATTCTCAGATTTGATCATTACGACAACCTCAAAACCTGGCTGGAATCCAGTGTGCGGCAGGAATGGCTGGAGCGGTTGCAGCCCTTGATTGAAAAGCCTGAAACCATTCAAACTCTAACGGGTCTGGAAACCTGGTTTACGCTTCCTAACAAACCCATGAAGGCTCCACCTCCGCGCTACAAAATGGCGATCGTGACATGGCTGGGAGTATTTTTTACGATATCTATTCTCAACCGTTTGCTAGTACCGCTCCTGGTTGGGCTTCCGGTATTGCTCAGAACCTTGTTGGTTACAGGTCTAACGGTTGCCCTGCTGACCTACGTGATTATGCCGCGCCTCACTCAACTCTTTCGCAAATGGCTGTATCCCATTTGAGCAAGTACATATCTTGCACATTCACAGGAATCTTCCATGTCTTGTCAACACCTGAACGAACTGACGCTGGAGAATATGATTTCAAAAGCCAATTACCCGGTATTCCGCTGTGAGGAATGCATGCGAGTTGGCGATCCCTGGGTTCACTTGAGAATTTGTCAAACCTGCGGCAAAATGCTGTGCTGCGACTCGTCTAAAAATCAACACGCTCGCCGCCATTACGAAGAAAGTGGACATGCGGTGATTAGTTCAGCCGAATTGGGAGAACAATGGCTGTGGTGTTTTACCGACGAACAACAGAAGAACTATTGATCACGCGCCCCTTTTCTACTCGCGAGGAAATCATGATGTCAAATCAGCCTGCCCTAACAGATATTTGGCCGAGTTTACCCCTGGACGCATGGCAAGAGACCTATGCCACCTTGGGTCGTGCTATTTTGTAAAGGATAGAGAAAAATAGTTAGCATGGAGTTGTATGTCTCACTTTTGCGCCGTGAAA